>JAMOPH010000376.1 GCA_027064665.1 bacterium
AGCAGTGGCAAGTTCAAAGGGGTAGTTGTCGCCGCCTTGCCAGTATCCCGGGACGGGCGGTGCAAATATTTTGCTATAGTTGGTGAAAGTTCCGGCAATGGCTATTTTTGGATGGTCGGCATCCGGACCCGTTCCAATTTCCAAGTCAACAAACAACTTTATCCCAACTGTGTGGGAAAGGTAGTGGTTGTTGATTGCCCTGAACTGAATCCTTGCCATTCCACAGGTGTCACTGTTGGTGTCACCGCCAAAGACCATATAGATGGGAGTCAGATATTGATAGAGGTCAATAAATCCGTCCATAACAGGAATGCGCCAGTGAGACTCTATGGTCACATTGCCGTCCGCGTCTTCTGTGGTGTCGGTTCCCATAAAATAGTCGTTAATTTGGTAGAGGGTCCTTGGTGTTCCGCATACATTCAGTTGCATTGGTGAATAGTTGGCGAAAGAGTAGAAGGTACCATCAATCACCACAACGAAGTGTTCGCCGGCTACATCGTCGGGCCAGTGGAAGTTGTGCGTCAGGGGGACATACCCCGCTGAAGAATCCCCGCCGACGGCAAAGGCACCCCTTAAATTTGTCATACTGGGAAGAGAGTCAGCAACCTCTATACGAACCGGAAATTCAATATCAGTTTTCTGCGTCCACCAGTCGGCGGTTGAGGTCCCTCTTACCTCATAGCCGCCATCGGGGTAAACCAAACCCACCGCACTACAGACAAGCAAGATTATCCAAATTAAGGATTTATTATTCATATCGTTCCTCCTATTGTGTTCTATTTGATAAATATAATTCTTTTGCCGTAAATATCAACCACTTAATTCAAAGGTCCACCTTTGTTGCCCTGATTTCGCCAAATTTTTTGTTCAAAAACTTTGCCCCCACCCGTGCAAATCTTTCGGGCGAGTCAGTGACAAAATACCGCCCGGTCCCGTGCTCCCTTGAGGATAAAAGACTTTCCTCCTCCAAAAATTTTTTGACTTTCCTGACCACAGCGCCGGCGGAATCAATTATCTCAACCTTTTCGCCCACAACCTTTTTGATGGGATTGTAAAGCAGAGGATAATGGGTGCATCCCAGCACAAGGGTGTCAATGCCCTGCTGCACAAGTTCATCCAGATAAAAGTGCGCCACTTTTTCCGGAATCTCGCCTTCGGTAAAACCCTCTTCTGCCAGCGGCACAAAAAGCGGACACGGTTTCCCATACACACTCACCCCGGGGTTGAGTCTTTTTATCGCCTCCTGATACGCCCCGGATGAAATCGTGCCCACGGTGCCTATCACGCCGATTTTTCCGTTTTTGGTGGTCTTCAGCGCTTCCTCGGCGCCGGGCTCAATCACGCCAATCACCGGAATTCTTATCCATCTTTTAATTTCGTCCAGCGCAACGCTTGAGGCGGTGTTGCAGGCGACTATCAGCACCTTTATGCCAAATCCCATCAGAAATCGGGCGTTCTGAAGGGCAAACTTTTTGATTATCTCCACCGACCGGGGACCATAGGGATACCTTGCAGTATCCCCCAGATAGATGAAATCCTCGCCCGGCAGTTGCATCAGAACCTCTTTGACGACGGTCAATCCCCCCACACCGGAGTCAAAAATCCCCAAGGGTGCTTCGGCATAGTTTCTCATATTTTCTCTTGCCGTTTTTACTTGTCAAAAGATAATTCTGATTGTCCGATGCGCAATAAAAAAGCGGGCACCATCGCCCGCTTTTGTGCCCGCAAAAGGAACTTTTCCTCACCTGCTTAAAAACACCTTTCTGGTCAGCACAGTCTTGCCGGTGGAAAGTTTGACCAGATACACCCCGCTGGGCAGGTCCTTTCCGGAATTGTCTTTGCCGTCCCATATGAGGGTGTAGGATTTTTCCTCGCACTTTTTGGGCGCAAACTCACGAACCAGTCTGCCGGAGAGGTCAAATATATCCACCGAAACCTCTGCCGGCTCTGTGAGGGCGAAAAGAATTTTTGTGGCGCTGTTGAACGGGTTCGGATATACCCCGAACAACGCCACATCATCGGGAACAATTTGTTTGCCGCCTTCATCAATAGAAAGCGAGGAGGAGGCATAGATGGCTTTCGCCTGATTGGCGTTTGAGGTGAAGTCCGAAAGTCCATTGCCAGCCACGACGGCGGCGGAAAATACTGCAAAATCGCCAGAGGGTATCGTGAACGGACCGAACGAGAGAATAACCGACCAATCCTTGGGACTGCTCCCCGAGGATTGACTGAAAGTCCCCGTCAGGAAATTCCACTTGACGGTGTCGGTCCAGCCCATACCGATTGTGTCGCCATACACATATTGGGGATTGTCAACAACGCTTCCGCGGTCGTAGTTCTCAAGGGCAACAATGCCAAAATATTTCCCCGACGAGGAGTGATACATATACACCCATTGATTGGCGTCATCCCACTGGGCATAGTTGGTGTCGTAGGGAGGAATATCAAAGTCAACATAGAATCCGGCTCTCACGCCGCTCATAGTTGAGGAGGTCCTGTTGAAAATTTTATAGTAGAAAATTATAAAATCGTTGTTCGGGGAGGAGCGCCACTGGTAGGTGTATTGGCGAATATAATAGTCATTGGTTGAGTCAATCAGAGCGGTATATGTTTCCTTGTCTGCGGTTCCGCCGGGGTCATACTGCCATATTGAGTCAAACGGGAAAAGGTCTGAACCGCCGTCAGCCACATAATCCGGTCCCTGTCCCACCATAGGATAGCCTGCGTATATGTTGTTGGTGCTGTCCGAGGGCCAGGGCCAATATAGCCCGCCATAATAACCAAAAATCGCAAAATTTGTGATATCCATTCGCAGGATGGCGAGGGTGTCGTGCCATACAGCCTGGTAGGGGTAAATCCCCACCCTGAATGCGAACGAATCGGGATGAGAATATCCGGAGCCATCGCTGATGTTCACATAGCACATACAGTATTCGCCATATTTTGCCGCCGAGGATATTGAGAAGACGATAGGGTCAGAAGTATTAACCCCTGTTGCCCCTGGGGCGATGGTGCCGTAATTTGAGTTCCCGTCAACGACGGAAATGTGCGGGTTGCTGACAGAGGTTATACTGACCTGAACATTCGGCGCCGACACCGACCCTGCATTGCGGATGTATATTAAAACATTTCCGGTTTCGCCGGGGTCAAGATTTTTGTCGCCGTCGCCAGTGGCAAGGTCGTCAAAGCGGACGGAATCCATCGCAAGGGCTTTGCCGGAAACCATTGCGAGGGCGGAATCAGCGTTGACCAGCCCAGCGCCAGAGTAATTGTCTCGTCCGGCGTCGGAGATATCTGTTGCCGAGTTCTCAAGAACAGAATCTATTTCTCTTGGGGTGAGTTCGCTGTTTTTGGAGAGAAGCAAGGCGACAATTCCGGCAACGAATGGGCAGGCGAAGGAAGTGCCAGTGGTGTATTCATATCCTCCGCCGTAGGAGGTGGTGATTATGTTCTCCCCCGGAGCGGCGATATCGGGTTTCATAAGAGGGCTTGTGGATGGATAATCGTGCCAGCCGCTGGTATAACTGCTGTTGAAATCCCAAACTGTTGGACCGATTGAGGAAAAGGACGCCACATTGTCAGAGGTGTTTGTGGCTCCCACCGCTATAACCGGACCCGGCGGAGAGGAAACCGAGGCATTATACCACGGAGGAGGTATGTCAGCAGGGGAGGAAATGTCATTGGGCGGCGAATAGTGCCCCCCTGAACCATTGCCGTTGCCCGCAGCCACTATCAGCGGGACACCCGCCGAGCCAAATATCGCATCAATCACATATCTGTAATAGTCCTTTATGCTTTGATTGGGGTAGGAGCCATAACTCATACTGCCCACCTGCGCACCATTGTCAACAGCATACTGGAAGGCGTCAACCTCATCCGAGGAGGAGCAGAAGGAACTTCCATTGCCAACTCTGACAGCCATAATTTTTGCTCCGGGAGCCGCACCCGTGCTCCATCCTCCGGTGCCATCCCCGGCGACCATACCCGCACAGTTCGTCCCGTGATGGACATCCGAAGGATTGTCCATAGGGTCTGAATCTCCGTCAAAAAAGTCATATCCGTAATAGTCATCAACATATCCGTTGCCGTCATCGTCAACGCCGTTGCCCGGCGTTTCCCCGGGATTGTGCCACATACGGTTCTGCAGGTCGGTATGGTTGTAGTCCACGCCGGTGTCAAAGATAGCCACTATCACATTTTCGCCGGTGTATCCAGTAGCCCAGGCATCATTGACATGAGCGTGGGCAATCTGCCACGCATTGGTCATACTTGCTTTTGCAGTCAGGTCAGCGGGAGCAGTGGCTGAAAGATATCCGAGGGTTTCCCATCTTATTCTGTCAAAGGGGTCTGCGGGATTGTAGGGGGTCATAAAGCGGGCAGGTATCTCCTCATCGGGGATAATCAGGCGGACATCGGGATGATCTGCGAGGGTTTTGATGGCATTTTTTGTTGCCGCAGCCGAGAACGAAAAAGCCCCCCACAGGTCTTTCCCAAAGGTGAGTTTGCCCTCGTTCTGCAGTTGGAAAACCAGATTCATCACATCGGCGGAATGGCGATAGTAAAACTCCTTGAGGGATTCCACGGCATAGCGGCGCCGTGCCTCACCACGCATTTGCTCAAGTTCTGCACGCCGTTGCGCCCATCCATCAGGTTCGGTCAGCCACACTATTATGTCAATTTTCTGCCCCGGGGCGGCTTTTTCAATTTTTTGCATAAGTTCAGGCGAGACCTTCGGCGTGCTCGCCACGGAGAGCAAAACAGCGAGCAGAATCACGCTCACAGACAGAGAAAACCCTTTCATTACCCCCTCCGGTTTAACTGAACCGTGCCCTCTTAAATCTGTAGCCCCTCCTTTGGTTTCTCGGTTTAAATTATGCAAAAACCTCCGCAATTTCAAATGAAAAGTTGAACTTTGCGAATTAAAAACCCCGCCCTCACAGCGACGGCGGGGTTTTGGCTCAGAAACCGCTTGCCAGTTCCGTTGTTAAAAGGTTTCCTCTTCGGTAGCCTGAGCGAGTATAATCCATATCTCGCCCACCTGAGATCCGTTCATATCCAGCCCGGAATCCTGAGTTACCACATCAATGACAAACCTTTTCACACCCTCCAGAGAATGGACGATGGTGTGATACCTGTGTCTGCGTGGAGAGTCCTCATCCATCCTGTCCCGCCTATACGAGGCAAAATTTGGATGCCTGTATTGGGCAAAACAGTCCTCAGAGGTGAACACCTCAACCCCTATTGAATCGCCGGAATTGAAGGTGAACAACTCGTCAACAGGAATCAGGGTGCCCGGAAAAGAAACAGTGTAATCCTCCCCGGTGGAGTAATCAGTTATAACCACCGAGTCAATCAGCGACATAGATTCGTCGGTTTTTATATTGACCAGAGAGATTTCTGCCAGGCGCCAAAGGCTGTCCTCCCGCACGAAGGTGGCATATCTTGTTCCGCTGAACTCAACCGGTCTGTCGTAGGTTGCCAAAGTTCCGGCGACCCAGCCCCGAAAAATGGCGGTGGCAGAGAATGTGTATTCAATCTCAACATCGGCGGTGTCCCCGTCAATGTCTATTGAGATTGACCTGTCCACATCTCTGTCCGTATAGCGCCAGTTGTAAAGGGAATCAAAGTAAGGCGCAGAATCGTCTTTTAGAAGTTCATCGTCGCAGTAAAAGGCGCCTCCAAAGGAGAAATACGCCGAATAACTGCTCTCAATTAAGTCCTGTATTTCCTGTTCATCCGGAGAGGTAGGTCCATTGTCTCCGCAACCAGCGATGAAAAGGACAAAAACCAACCCCATCATCAACAGGGCTCCAAATTTTACCGTTTTCATCTTCTAACCTCCTCTTGATTTGGTTTCCGTTTTTATTCCTGCAGATTTCGTGCCATTTCAGTTCATCTCCAATTCTGTCCCGGACCGCCGTAAACCGATGGAACCGGGGCGCCCATTTTTTGTGCAAACCTGTCCCTCAGTGTGCAGGGACGAACAGCACACCGCCCCCGGAGATGTAAATCCAGTATCCCTTGCCGGGCTCAAAGTTATCCGCCGGGACATAAGACCTCAAATCCGGGGCGTATTCAAACAGCGAAAGCACCGAACCATAGGACACGCCGACCGAGTCCAGCGGGACAGTATCGGCGGTGGCACCCACAAGATTCCATCCGTGGGAGGCATCTATCCGATAACCGTGCACAGATACCCCAAGCACAGGAATTTCCATCTCTTCCCCGGCAAAAACCCAATATCCGTGTCCCGGCTCAAGATTTTCGGCATAGTAGAATGAATTGGTGAATGAATTATATCCATAGGGGCCAGCGAGAACTCCGGGAATTATTGATGATGCTCCACCAGCGGGATTATACACCGGCAGGGAAATCAGATTCCAGCCGGGATAAAGATGAAGCATCTGCGGATGAAGTTCCGGTAAATCCCAGGTTATTGTTAGAGTTTCATAGGGTTCGGCATAGTAATCCGTGTCGGCACGCATATCCTGAACACCGTTGAGAAGATATAATCCCTCATCAAAGGTGTTTTTGTCCCAGTGAACATACAGGGGGACATCATAATTTATAATTACATACCAGATATTTTGTGGAGTCATATCTTTTATATCCCGTTTGAGACGATATATGGTGAATTCCTCCTGCGGATTGAACCATACATCAATTCCGGATGGCGGGGGCGAGACATATAGAATATCGGTCTCGGGGTCATAGTCATCCCGGGCGCCGTAGGAATTGCCAAAGGTCAGATACTCGGAAACATCTCTGGCGGTGTCCTCAAACCACAGATTCGTCAGCCACTGCTCGGGTGTATAATCTATAACCACATACCCGTTGACTGTGTAGATATTTATTATATCGGTGTAG
>JAMOPH010000377.1 GCA_027064665.1 bacterium
TTCGGAGTGAAGGTCCTTATAAACTGTCTCAACATCGGGATGAGTTCTACGGGTCATCATATATTCCAGTATCTTTATCCGCTGGAATGAGGGTTGAATCCCGTGTTCAATCAAAAATTTTTTGAGTTCATCATTGCTTATTGCCTCCGTTTTCATAATATCTCACCTCTTTGGGTTATTTTTATCTATTTGAACACCTCTCCCGTCTGTTTTGCCCACAGCAGAAGGTCCAGATGTTCCATCGGAATCCCAACCACCTGCGCAAATTGAACCATTTTCCCCTCAATGTTCAGATATCTTCTCCTTGTCAAACTTTTTGGTATCCGCTCAATCACCCCGAGTTCCACAAGATTTTTCAAAATGTGTCTGTCCAGTATTGCCAAATCTTGCCCACGACCGATGTTTCTCAAAAAGTGGCTCGCCTCCTTATATCCGAGACCGTTTACCTGTTTCACCAATTTGTCTCTTGCAGTTTTGTTCTCATTACAATTATGTAAAATTTCAAAAACGACGCAAGACCTTTTTTTCACAAAACTTTTTACCACCTGTTCTATCCGCCTTGCCTTTGTGTTCTTGAAGCGGACATAGTTGAGTTTTTCGGCTATCTGGCGCCAGTTGGCGCAGAAGACAAAATCGTTTCGGAAAAGTCGTTCAACCGCCGCCCAGCAGTATTTCGCCTTGGACTGGGGAGTCAGAAGGCAGAAAATCAATTCCTTGAACATCGCATCTTCGTCCTGCTCCCGCCAGATGCGATGAAACTGCTCAACCCTTGCCTCTATTTGAGGTTTAAATTTCTCGTAAAGTTCAAGTAGATTTTCCACCGCCTCGGTTGAATACCCTGCTTGATTCATAGGTTGGGGGGTTAAGTTGTGCGAGGGTTTGAATTTTCGCCGTCCCCGGGGTTTTGGGGCAAAATCTATGCGGGCGCCACCGGGGACGGCTGGATGTTCTCACTTTTTCCTTATCACTATCTCGTCGCCCTCGGCGTCAACTATGGCGACATCGCCCTCCTTGAGTTCTTCGGCTAAAATCATCGCCGCCAGTTTCTGGACGACCTCCATCTCAATAACTCTTCTGACCGGGCGGGCGCCGAAAATGGGGTTGTAGCCCTTGCGGGCTAACAGTTCTGCGGCGGCGTCGGTCAGTTCGGCGTCGCGGTCCTGCTCTAACAATCTCTGGCGAACCCGCTCAAACTGCAGCCGCACAATCTGTTTGACCTCCTTCATCAAAAGCGGCTTGAACACGATAATCTCGTCAATTCGGTTGAGGAACTCCGGCGGAAGATTTTTCTTGAGAAGTTCGCGAAGTTGCTCCTCAAGTTCGGCGTGAATCCGGTCGCGGTTCTCCTCGGTCATATCCTCAAGGCGCTCCACAATCAGCCGCGCGCCGAGGTTTGAGGTCATAATCAGGATGGTGTTTTTGAAGTCAATGGTGCGCCCTTTGTTGTCGGTCAGGCGCCCGTCGTCAAGGACCTGCAGAAGGATATTGAACACCTCCGGATGGGCTTTCTCAATCTCGTCAAACAGAACCACCGAAAACGGCTGTCTGCGGACCGCCTCGGTGAGTTGTCCGCCTTCTTCATATCCCACATATCCCGGAGGCGCCCCCACAAGCCGGCTGACCGAGTGCTTTTCCATATACTCCGACATATCAATCCTGATGAGAGCCTTTTCGGTGTCAAAGAGGGCTTCGGCAAGTGCTTTTGCCAGTTCGGTCTTGCCGACACCGGTGGAGCCGAGGAAGATAAAGGAGCCATTGGGTCTGTTCGGGTCTGCCAGACCCGCGCGCGCCGCCCGGACGACCCGCGCAACCGCCTCAACCGCGTGTTCCTGGTCCACAACGCGCTTGTGAAGTTCGTCCTCAAGGTGCAAAAGTTTCTCCCGCTCGCTCTGGGTCAACTTGCTGACCGGAATCCCCGTCCATTCGGAAAGAACCTTGGCAATATCCTCCTCCTCAACCACATCCTTTATGAGTTTGCCGTGTTTCTGAACTTCCTCAAGGCGCTTTTGTTCCTCCTCAAGCATTTTCTGAAGTTCTATCAGCGCGCCGTTTTTGATTCGGGCGGCTTTCTCAAAGTCGCCGGCAAGTTGCGCCTGTTCCAGTTCAAACTTGGCGCGCTCAATTTTTTCCTTCAGGTCGCTGATTTTGCCCAGAATTTCCTTTTCTAATTCCCACTGCGCCTGAAGTTTTTTCTGTTCCTCCTGAAGTTCGGCTAACTGCTTTTTGAGTTCCTCAAGTTCCTTTTTCTTTTCGGGTTCGCTCTCAAGGACCTTTATCTCCAGTTGGAGTTGGCGGATTTTTCTGTTGAGTTCGTCAAGAGGTTTCGGGACGGAATACAGGTCAATCCTCAGGCGAGCACAGGCTTCGTCAACGAGGTCTATCGCCTTGTCGGGCAGGAACCTGTCGGTGATATACCGCGCAGAAAGTTTTGCCGCCGCAACCAGCGCCTCGTCCTTGATTTTGACCTTGTGGTGAATCTCAAACCGTTCCTTCAACCCGCGCAGGATTGAGATTGTGTCCTCAATTGATGGCTCTTTGACATAGACCGGTGCGAACCTGCGTTCAAGGGCGGGGTCCTTCTCAATATATTTGCGGTATTCCTCAACTGTGGTGGCGCCGATTGCCCGGAGTTGCCCGCGGGCAAGGGGCGGCTTGAGCATATTCGCCGCATCAAGCGAGCCCTGCGTCGCCCCCGCGCCGATTATGGTGTGCATCTCGTCTATAAAAAGTATTATCTTGCCCTCGGACTCAACTACTTCCTTGATGAAACTTTTGAGCCTTTCCTCAAATTCGCCGCGGAATTTGGTCCCGGCGACCATAGAGCCCATATCCAGTTGGATTATCCGGCAATCCTTGAGGGATTCGGGGACATCGCCGGCGGCGATTTTCTGCGCCAGACCCTCAACTATAGCGGTTTTTCCCACTCCCGGGTCGCCGATTAGCGCGGGATTGTTCTTGGATTTGCGGGAAAGAATAGTTATCACGCGCCTTATTTCCTCCTCCCTGCCGATTACCGGGTCAAGTTTGCCCTTTTTGGCGAGGTCAGTCAGGTCAATGCCGTATTGCTCTATTGCGGCGAACTTTGTCTCCGGGTTTGGGTCGGTGACTCTGTGATGTCCGCGGATAACCTGAAGCGCTTTGAGAAGGCGTTCCTCGGTTATGCCCAGATCTGCAAGAATTTTCCCGGCGGGGTCCTTTGTGTTTTTGACCATCGCTAACAGGATGTGCTCCACGCTGGTGTATTCGTCGCGGAATACCGCCGAGGCAATTTTCATTGCCTCCTCAAGAGTTTTTATAAATTCCCGGGATGGTCTTGCCTCCGGTGGGGGAGTGGCGAGAGTCGGCATACGGGAGAGTTCTATTTTGCATTTTTCCAGAACCTCGGTGGGATCAACTGCAACTGCTCCCAGAATTTTCGGGCCGAGTCCTCCCTTGTCGTCGGCGATGACATACAAAAGATGAACCGGTTCCGCCTCGGTGTGCTTTCGGTTCCGTGCCTCCTCAAGGGCGCGCATTATCAACTGCTGCGATGACTCCGTGAATTTGTTGATATCAAGCGGCATAGTTTTCCTCCTTAGGTTTAATCTAAGTTCAAAATATGGTAGAACGATTGGGATGGCAAGGTTAAAAAGTTTGTCCGATTGAACTGTTGTGATGTATCTGCTTGTGGCGTAATGGGTTGTGGCGTTGATGGTGCGGTAATTTTTCAATTTTTAAGAAATCATTTGACATATTCGGAAGGGGAAGATATTTTCCATAGAAGTTAAACAATCACAAAGAAAGGAGTGCCAGATGGTGACCTATTTCAATAAGGGCGGCTTTTTGATGTGGCCCCTTTTGGGACTTTTCATCATTGGACTTATCATCGCTATCGTCAAACTGTGGCTGCTTTTGAGGGCGAGAATAAACAGCAAAAAGTTCCTTGAAAAAGTATTGGACACGATTAAAAATAAGGGCATTGATGAAGCCATAAAGTTGTGCGAGAAGACCCGTGGTCCTGTGGCTGCGCTTTTCCACGCCGCTCTGCTGAAGGTGGATAAAGGTCTTGAGTATGTTGACACCGCGGTGGAGAACGAAGCCGCCGTGCAGATGGGTATTCTGGAAAAGGGTATGATTTGGCTCTCCACTATCGTCGCAATCGCACCGATGCTTGGATTTTTGGGAACCGTTCAGGGTATGATTGTCGCCTTTGACCAGATTGCTCGTTCCAACGATATCGTGCCGTCCGAGGTCGCCGGCGGTATTTCCGTCGCACTTCTGACCACCTTCGCCGGTCTTGCCATCGCTATACCAATGCAGTTTTTCTATAATCTCTTTGTCGCAATGATTGACGGGATGATCGTTGATATGGAGGACGCAACTAACAAACTCATTGAGAACTTGATAGATATGGGTATTCTCAAAAAGGCGGAGAAGTAAAAATGGCGCTGAAGATAAAGAAAAAACAACATCTTGCCAAAGAAGCCGAAATCCCCACATCGTCAATGGGGGATATCGTCTTTCTGCTTTTGATATTTTTCCTTGTGACCACATCAATGAATCCGGATAAGGGGCTTGGGTTGACTTTGCCTCCGCCCGGGGAAGCGGTAAAACTTTCTAAAGAGCGAGTTCTGTCAGTCTATGTGAACGCCGAGGGAAAAATTCTTGTTGGAGAGAAGATAATCCCCCTTGACCAGTTGGACGATGTGGTTGAAAGAAGGTTGAGGCAGAACCCCCAACTTGTCGTCTCGCTTGTGACTGATGTCAAGGCAAGTTATGAGGATATGATTCACGCCTTGGACAAAATCAAACTTGCGTTTGAGAGATTGAAAAAGGAAAACCCCGAGTTCAAAGAGAGAATTTCTTTGGCGACGCCTGTGTTCTGAGTCTTCGGTTGGGGGTTATGGGCATTGTGCAAGCCCTGGTGGGGCAAGGTTGAATTCAAATAGAGGGAGAAAAAATGAAGATAGAGGCAAAAGTCAAAGGTTCGGCAAAAATTCCCACGGCGTCTATTTCTGATATCGTGTTTTTGCTCCTGATATTCTTTATGACCGTCACGGTGTTCAAGCAGTATCAGGGGCTGAAGGTTGAACTTCCCGCCGCCAAAGCGACCAAAAAAATTGAGCGCAAAAGGGCAATAACCCACATCTGGATTGATGCCCAAAACCACATAAACATTGATGATATGCCGTTCACTCTTGAGAAAGTTGCTCCGTTTATGAGCAAGAAAATGCAGGAGAACCCCGCAACTATCGTCTCTATCTGGGCTGATAAAAGGGCAAAATACGGCACCGTGGCGAGACTGCTGGAAGAACTTAAAAAAGCCAACGCACTCAGAGTGAATTTTGCAACCCTCACCGCAGGAGGTGAGGAAGAATGAAATACATTGACCCCAAAGCCGATTTGACCACCTGGCTTCCTTTGGTCAGGCGAAAGGCGGCTATTATCACATTTTTGTTCCTGCTTTTGATTTTCCTCAACTTCCGGGAATTCCATGTCAAGCCGATGAAGGTTGTGGAATACCAGACCACCATCACGGTTGAGGAGGTGCCCATCACAAAGCAGGAGATAAAAAAGCAGGAGGCTCCCAAGCCCAGGGCAGCCGAAGTCATTGAGGCGGAAAGCGAGGAGGAGGCTGATACCGTCACAATCGCAGAGACCGAACTTGATGTCAACGAACCACCGCCTCCGCCGCCGGCTAAAGTTGAGGAGATTGAATATGTCAAAGTTGAGATTAAACCCAAGGTTCTCCACAGGGAACTGCCCAAATATCCCGATATTGCCAAGCGTTCCGGGCTTGAGGGCGCCGTTATCGTTGAGTTCGTGATTGACACCACCGGCGATGTCGTCCCCGGAAGCGCCAGAGTCATTCAGGCAAGACCGGAGGGAATTTTTGAGCAGGCGGCGCTGGAGGCTATATACAAATGGAAATTCTCTCCGGGAATCCAAAGGGACAGGAAAGTCAGGGTTCGCTGGCAGCAGCCGATTATCTTCAAACTGCGCTGAAACAGAGATTTTGCACGGTTTGGCGGCGTTGCTATTCGGCGGCACCGGAAATTAAAGTAAAAATTGGGAACAGCCACGGGACCTGTGAAAATGATACCCTTGATTTATGGGCTCTGCGGAGCCCATTTTTTTGGTATAAACCTTAAGTCCACATAATGCGGCGTCGGGGCGTTTTGAGATATAAAACCTAATTCACTCAAACAGTCTCCGGACTTCGGGCACAATAAAGTGCTTTTCCCAATCTAAATTCTTCAATTCCTGCACAAAAAGTTCAATTTTGGACTGGGGATTGAGGGATTTGTTTATAAATAAAAACAACTGGTCATCTATACGGCAGAGCCCGCCGGCGACTCTGCCCATTTTTTCATATCTTACAGTAATCCCCATAACTTTTGCAAGTCTCTCCAACTCCGCTATTATCTGCTCTTTCTTCATAATCTAATCAACAAGCATCCGCCAGTTGCCCAATTTTATATCCTTTATTCTCAACTGAACCTCTGGCTCGCCAAAATATGTGTTTTTCTCCACCACCACGGCAAGATTCAGCGGTCTTGCCCTCATTGATATGGGCTCTTTGTAGTCTCCGAATCCAAATCCTATGGTATCAAGGGTTCCGTGGGAGTTTTTGATTCTAAACCGCAGATGGTTTGTCCCCACAATTTTGGGCTCTCCCGCAAGTTGCGCATTTTCTATCAGAAACACCGGGCGCATATTGTCCGGTCCGTAAGGGGCGAA
>JAMOPH010000378.1 GCA_027064665.1 bacterium
AAGTATAAATCCGATTACTCTTCCGCCGGTCCGATGGCATCAAACGGGCAGACCTGCGCGCAGACCGTGCAGTGATTCCCCGCGCACAGAAGTTCGTCAATCACAGCCTTGCCGGTCTCGGGGTCCTTGGAAATCGCAGGGCATCCCACCTGAAGGCACAGCCCGCAGGCGGTGCACTTTTCGGGGTCAACCCGGAACGGAGTAATGTCCAGTTTCTTCCAGTCCAGCAGGATACAGCGCCCCTGATTGATTATCACCGCGGGCTCATCGGTGGATGTCGCCTCGCGCAGGGCTTTCTCAATTTCCTTGAGGTCGTAAGCGTTGGTGCGGTAGATATGCTTGACTCCCAGTGCGGACGCAACCTCGGCGTAGTCAAGTTTGTGCGTTGGCTCGCCGGTGATTGTCACCCCTGTGCCGGGGTGAGGCTGATGACCGGTCATTGCGGTGGTGGAATTGTCCAGAATGCAGACCACCGCGTTGCCCTTGTTGTAAACGAGGTTCGCCAGGCCGGTCATCCCGTTGTGGATAAAGGTGGAATCGCCGATGTATGCCAGGACTTTTTTGCCGAAATCCGGTCCCTGAGCGACGCCCAGCCCGTGCGCCACCCCGATGGACGCCCCCATACACAGGCAGGTCTCCCCCTGCTTGAGAGGCGGAATCACTCCCAGCGTATAACAGCCGATGTCCGTGGTGGCGTGAAGTTTGAGTTTTTTCGCCACATAGAAAATCCCCCTGTGAGGGCATCCCGGACAGAGCACCGGCGGCCTTGCGGGAAGTTCCCCAAGATTAACATTGGGCGTGCGGGCTTTGGTGCCCAGAATCGCCTCGCGGATTATCCTCTGATTCAACTCAAGGCAAATCGGAATTTTGTTCTTGCCCACCGTGATTTTGTCGTCCAGACCGGCAATCGCCATTTCCTCCTCAAGGAACGGCTCGTTCTCCTCAATAACCCAGATTTCGTCAACCATATCGTAGAATTTCTTTGCCAACTTGTCGGGGAAGGGCCAGGGCATACCCAGTTTTAGGAATGTGGCATTGGGGAAAACCTCCTTGGCGTACTGATACGAAATTCCGCTGGTCAGGATGCCGATTTTTTTGCCGTTGCGGGTGTAGGTGCCCTCCTCAATGCGGTTGAGGGAGGATGTATTGGCGTATTCTTTGACCTGGGCGAGCCTCTCCTCCAATTTCTGGTGAAGCACCCTCGCGTGCGCCGGAATGACCACGCGCTTTTCAATATTGGGGATATAATCCTTGATGGGGACCTCTTTGCGTTCGCCAAGTTCCACCACGGATTTGGAGTGGGCGATACGGGTGGTAATTCTGAGGAGAACCGGCAGGTCAAATTTCTCGGAAAGTTCCATCGCCGCGCCGACGAAATCTTTGGCTTCCTGCGAGTCGGATGGCTCCAGAAGAATCATCTTGGCGAATTTGGCATAGCGGCGGTTGTCCTGCTCGTTCTGGGATGAGTGCATACCGGGGTCGTCGGCGGAGACCAGCACAAACCCACCGTTGACGCCGGTTTCGGAGAGGGTGAACAGCGGGTCTGCGGCGACATTGACGCCCACATGCTTCATCGCAGCAAGAGCCCTCATCCCGCCAAAGCAGGCGCCGATAGTCACCTCAACCGCGACCTTCTCATTGGGCGCCCACTGGCACTTTATGACATCCTTGTAGTGCCTGGCAACATTTTCCAAAATTTCGGTTGACGGCGTTCCCGGGTAGGCGGCGGCAAAATGAACCCCGTATTCATACGCCCCGCGGGCTATAGCCTCATTGCCTGACAACAAAACTTTTTCACCCATTTGTCCCCCTTCCAAGTTTATTTCACAAGAATCAAAGAAATTGTCCTTTCCACGCCGGACGATGTGCGCACCCTGGCGAAATACATCCCCGAGGGCACATTATCGGCGGACCACACGAACCTGCCGACACCACGGCTAACCTGTTTTTGAAGAACCACTTTCCCGGCGACATCGGTGATGGTAATCGTTCCGTCCCCGGGAATGCTGTATGCGATTCTGCATCGGGAGTTGAAGGGATTGGGAGTTGCAGAAATCAGGATATTTTCCGGCAGGACTTTGCCCTCAGCAATGCCGGCATAACTGGAATCATCGGCTATACGAATGTCGTCAATATACCAGCCACGATTGGTGATGGCGTTGTCCGAGGCGAGTTCAAATTTAATCCAGATGGTCGGATTGCCGGAGACTTCATAGAGAGGTATGATGACCTCGTGCCAGAAATCGCCGGTCTCATCATCGCCGAAAGCGGGCTCGCCCGGCATATATGGGTTGTGGTCGCCGATAACGCCGTCGTAGCCGCCGACAGGAGTGACAATAGACCAGGTGGCACCGGAATCAACCGAGACCTTGACATTGCCGCCATCGGGGAAAGTGCCGAAAAATCCCGCCTCAAACTTATACCAGGTGTAGAACCGCAACAGGGGCCAGCGGACATCATACAGAGGCACTTGAAGAATCAAACTCCAATCGGCGTTGTTCTCGTAATTTCCGCCGAGGCAGGTGCCCCAGCAATTTTGGCCGGAATGGGCGCTGTCGGGTCCCACTGTCGGAATCCCCCATTCCCAGGCGCCCTCAGGCGGATCGGGAACCATACCGCCATCGCCTTCCTCAAAATCCTCGTTGTAAAGTTCCGGCGCCAGAAGAACGCTCAAAAATACCGTGTCAAACCGGTCAATTGAGAACGGTATTGAGTCCTGGGTGACAAAATGTTCCTTGCTCACGCGGAGATAGTGCTCGCCCACAACCACGGTATCAAACTGGAAATTGCCGGCAGTATCGGTTATTGTGGACAAGCCCAAATCAGGAATCTCTACCAAAGCCCCCGAATCGGGCTCATAATATGCCAAGTCCACATTTCCCTGAACCACTCCGTAGGCATTGTGAAGACCGAAATCGTCCACATACCACCCCGGATCGGTGTTTGCGGCGTCGGAGACGAAGCGCAGGCGCATCATAATCTCCTGCCCGATGTAATCGCTAAGGTCAAAGGAGGTGTAAACCCATTCGCCGCTGGAGCCGGAGAAAGCGCTCTCGCCGGCGAGAGGTCCTGTGGTCATAGGTGTGGGATAACCATCCTCGGGCGGGATTATCGTCCAGGTTTCACCCTCATCGGTGGAAACCTCCACCACACCGCCGTCGTGACCTTCCTCGGTGCTATACCAGTGCCAGAAATCAACGATGGGCCAGACGGCAGAGGTTAAATCAAGATGAGGTGTATAGAGGAACCAGTCAGCATTGTTCTCATAATCCCCATCAAGAATAGTGCCATAGCACCTTCCACCACTATGAGGCGGGAAAGCAGGTGACGAAGCAAGAACGGGACCTCTTTCCCATCCGCTACTACTATCGCCGAGGGAGAAGTCCCCGGTTTCGGTCTCAAAATTATCAAGATATGGCGGAGTAGCAACAGGTGTAGCCCTTATTCTGATTGCATAGTCATCCGGCACAAGCGTTCCCGAGCTCCAATTGCGGATGTCCATCCCGATAGTTCCATCTTCATTTTCAATTCCGACTCTAATATCGTGGGAAACTGTTACCATTGAATCGTATTGGATGACGATGGTTTTGGTAGGGTAATATAAAATCGCCTCAAATGTCACAGGTGGATGGGAACTTGCGCCGGGAAATTCACTTATTAGATACCATTCTATTACTGTATAATTATCAAAATGCTGGTAGTAAATGGCTCCTGGGCTATCGCCGGGGTCCAAATCGCAGTTGAAGACCGCGATATTAGCATTGGGCGATCCCGGATCAGGAAACGAAGAATAAGTTGCACTAATAGGGAAATAGGAAGCACTTTCGTCAAAAGATAAATATCCATTTGAGGTTATCGCCACTCTATCGTAGGGTATGCCGTAAAATTCAAATGGTTGTGGAAGGTCGAGCCAGTGGTAGCAGTCGTCGCAATGCAAATCAGAAATTTCTGTGCCGGTGGAGGTGATATCAATCCAGTCAAAAGTGGGACCGCCGGGCTCATCGGAGTCTATCCATCTGTAGCCGAATTCATCGGGACCGCCGCTGTCGGCGAACAAAACAACAATCCCCCAGAAAACCCAGAGCAATACTACTAATCTACTCCCTCTCATCGTTAACCCTCCGCATTATTTATATCGGTTTAAAATAATATTCTTTTCCGCTCTTTTCAAGGAAATTTATCACCAGGCGCCACCGCCACCACCACCAAAACCTCCTCCGGAAAACCCTCCACCAGAAAAGGCACTTCCGCCACTGGAGGCTGTGCCACTTCCGGAGCCTCTCGGAGCGGAGGCAACCGAATGGTTCATCGCCGACATAGCCGAACCCAGCCCGTAGGCGAAACCGGAAAAATCCATCCGCTCGGTTCCGCTATACCAGTCAGGGGGTTTGTCAAAGATGCCCTCAAATTTTTCCACCCATTCATCCGCACAGCGCAGAACCATAGCATAGGGCAGAATGCGGTCAAAAATCGTGGGATCCTCGCGGGCAAGGCGGGCTATTCTATCCTTTTCGACACGACGGATGAACTCCTCAAGCCCCCTGGCATAGTTGACCATCACAGCGCCTTTTCTCGTCTTGCGGGGCATAAATCTGGAAAATATAAAAAATAACAATCCTGATACCCCCATACTTATCGCAATCAACCACGACTGGAACATCATCCCCAAAAACACCGCCAATATGATAAAAACCATACCAGTTGCGACATATCCACTCCGCACTGTCTCAGGATTTTTGGGGAAATAGCCTCTTTTCACAAGGGATTTATATAAAATTGACCGCAGATCCGGCAGATATTTATAAAATTTTCTCTTCAAAGTGGAGACAAACACCAGTTTTTTGCCCTCAGGAACACCGAGACTTGCCGGAGTATATTTGAGATCATCGCCGGCGAGGAAAAGATCCTTGAGAAGTTCACGCTCAAACTCATTCAAATCAGTGGCATTTTCATAATCTTTAAGTAACACAAGGGCATAGTCTTTTTTCTTGAAAAGCAAGAATCTATCGGTGTTATGCTCCACAATTTTTAGATATCCCCGCACGGCGAGGTCAACGATACTGGCAGTAATATCCGATGGGTCGGCGCTTTCGTCCAGCAGGGTGCCAAGTTCAGCAGGATTCAGGCCCTCCGGGGGTTTGTATCTAACCATAATCGGTTGGTTGCGCAGTGGGTCCCTGCCCCTTTTATACCATTTTATAAGAAGCGACACTCCAATTATTATCGGCAGAGAGAAAAATATTATCCACATTATTATCCGCCAGAAATTAGTGCGCACAAACCATAAAAACGCACGGGTTCTGGAAAGTCTAATCAACGGAGTGCCATCAGTGGCGAGTTTGGGCATAGAAACCGCAACAGATAATCCCTCCAACGACCCTAAAAATCCACTGAAAAAGTGAACAGTATGAGTATAATCATCCTTGGTATATTCACAATCCGACTCGGTGGAACCATACACACCGGTGAAACAGCGCATATCCACCCCGGACATATCCGTTCCATCGGGAAGACGAATCGTGGCGGATGCCCTCTGAATGGGAACCTCCCACTCGTGACCTGTGACCTCCCACCACAGTTCAAAATGGTCCTCAAACTCGTTTATGGCGCCATAGACCGAATATTTTATAATATATGTCTGCACACCGGTGACATACTTATCCGGGTCGCCTATTCTAATTTTCCAGTATATCCCGCGGCGAGATAACTTGTATTTCAAAGGATTGCCCTCACCGTCAGTAACGGAAAGCAGTTTGGTCTGAAGAGAATATCTATATTTCAAAATTGTTTTTTTAGCCGTGTATTTGGTTATAATTTCACGGTAAATTCCGTGGCGCATTTCATCCTCAAAGTCCACAGTAATCCGCTCTGTAACCGTAATCGTCCCATCACGGTGTATAACTATATCATCGCTGAAGTCCTTGACATAATAACCCCATACAACCGAACCGACCAGAACGCACAAGACAAAAATTATCCTGTATTTCATACCGCCCCTTCCAAATTAGAAAGAATATCCTATCCCAGCCCTGTGCACAAAACCGAGAGCACCGTAATGCTGCAGGGAATATCCGAAACTAAATTTCTTCAACTCAAGCCCTAAACCGGCGGTCAGACCGTTGAGGGAATTCGTCCCCGCCGGGTCCTCGTCGGGATTTGGGCGAAGGACATAGCCCACCCTGAAATACACCGGTTTGAGAAAATCAAGTTCCAGCCCGGCACGAACCCGCAGGTCAACATTCTTGCCGGTCTCAACCTGAACCCCCAACTCGCCGGGGAAACCGGGAAGATAATAATACCCCCCAAGTTTCACAGTCAGCGGCAGAGGGGCTTTGGTCTCGCCGTAGGCGGAAAGCACCGTGCCCAAGTTCGCCAGAACCAATCCCGCCCTGAAATGGTCCCGCCTGCCACGATACATAACGCCAAGGTCAAAACCCACGGCAGTCTGGGTGAAGGTGTCCACGCCGGAATACAAAAATTTTGCGGAAATCCCCGCCGACAGCGCTTTGGAAAACTTCCGTGCGAAAGCACCCACAATCTCAAAATCGCTTCCGGAGAACTCGCCGGTGACATTGCCGGACTCGTCCGTGCGGGTGAAACTCCCATAGGAGACGAAATTCACGCCGCCAGCAAGGGCGGTGTTCTGGTCAATTCTGTGGGAATACCC
>JAMOPH010000379.1 GCA_027064665.1 bacterium
TCGCCTCGTAGTTCTCGCTCCATATCCGGGGAAGCGCCGTATCGGAGGGCCATTTTACATTGTTCAACTCAATCGTCAGATGGGGAACATTGAATTCGTGATAGTGCCAGTCCTGCATAGAGCCGTTGACCTCATACCAGTCGTAGCCGTTGGTTATTCCGCCGGGGAAATGGGAACTGGTATCCATCGTCGGGTTGAGGGAAGCGTAATTGCGGCATCGGACCTTGAGAAGCGAATCATCCGGCGCGCGGGCGGTGTCAAAATCCCACGGATAGTTAGCTACCACAGCGCCAGTGTGGAAATTTACAGCCATAGAGGGATGCCGCCCGGACAGAAAATCCATCATCGCGCGGGTCTCCGGCTGAAGAGCGTAGGTTCCGTCGTTGCCTGCAGTGCCATCGGGAACGGGGAAATTGCGGTTGAGGTCAACATCGTTGGCGTTGTAGCGCCGGGCACGGACATTGCCATCGGGGTTCATCATCGGCACCACCCACAGACTGACCGAATCCACAACCCGGGTTATCCGTGGGTCGGCGCCGTATTTCTGCGTCAGCGAATCGCAAAGCCATATCAGAAGTTCTGTGCCAACCGGCTCGTCGCCGTGCATCGTGGAGATATAGACAAACTCCGGCTCGTTCTCCTCAACCCCGGGGTTGTCAGTGATGTTGAGGACCCAAATCCATCTGCCGTCCACCGTGGGACCGATGCTGTCCAGTGCGACAATTTCCGGATATGTGCTGGCGAGGCTGTGCGCCCAGTCGGAAAGTTCATCGTAGGAATGATAAAGCACCTCTTTCGGATGCGCCAGCGCATAGGCGGCATTTACCGCCGATGTATCCACCAGACGCACCGGGGAAAATCCTGCCATCTCAAGCAGGGCAAACCCCTCATCGTCAACATAGGCTTTGACAAGCCCCGTGGTAGGGATGTAGTCCTCAATGTATCTTACCGCCTTCCGAGCCCGGACGAAATCCGCCCTGCCGTTGACAAAAAAGCGCACGGGGTATTCCTCGCCCCAGACCGCCAGAGTTAATAAAAATATCGCGGTATATCTTGCCCTCATTCAACACCCCCTATCAGCATCAATTTAACCGTAAAAAGCCAAAATTCAACGAAAACCGAAAATTGCGCTGAAGGGATTATAACCTGTAGTTGCGCAATTGGTGGGTTAAAAACAATCCGGCAGGAAAACCAAAAACCGGGGGCTCAATAGGAATTTTTTGAAAGCGAGCGATTAAAATCGCTCGCTGAAATTTTTTCTAAACCCGACCCCCGGTCGGGTTTTCTTTTTCCCCTCAGCGAGGCATTTCAATGCCTCGCGGTGTTCTTCCAACCAAAACCAGACCCATCCCCCGACCGAGGATGGGCCTGGATAGCACCGTTTAATCCCTCACGACGCAGCAGCGATATCCGTGATTACTATTACAGTATTCAGTGCCTGTTGAGTCGCACCTACTGCCAACACAGGCCTGAGCCACCCCCAAACTATTAAATCCATCGCATCCCAAATCGTATATCCAAAATCCGTCGCTTGAGATTTCAGTGTCATCGTAAAAATCTTGGTATTCGTGCCGTGTGCAGAGCCTGGCCCCGATAGCGGCACACCTCTCGCGAGCTACAGGCCAGGATGTTGCTGAAAATTGCGAACTGACACACACATACTTGTTATTGTCGTCCCTGTCCCCGTGAATCAGGTACCAAGTAATACTACCATTAAAAGTGAGTAAATCCGAGCAGGAAGAGGACCCGGAACCAGAAGTATAGTACGCTGTATCCGCGTAAATGGAGCGGAATGCAAAACTTACAGGGGCAAGTTTCTCTCTCGGCGTCATCTCGGGGTCATCGCGCACCTTGAGGGCAATCCAATACGGACGGTTAAATTTTAGCGTATCCCCGCCATTGTGGCTCAAATCAAGTTGAACATCAAACAAACCATTGACTACATCCACGGTCATTGTATCACACCACAGCAGATTCCCACCCGTTGCAGCGTCATAAATTCTGAAAATTATCGTGCAGGTGTCGTTAATCGCAACACCGCCGGCATCGGTCAGTTTCGCCTGGTAGTTCATAATGCGCGGCACCTGAGCAAACACCATCCCAAAAATCACCAGCGCAAAAACCACCGCAAATGTTGTTTTGTGTGTCATATCCCCCTCCTTGTTTTGATGGGCGAGCGGTTGAAACCGCTCGCATTCTTAAACGAGCGATTAAAATCGCTCGCTGAAATTTTTTTCTAAACCCGACCTCCGGCCGGGTTTCTTCCCTCTCAGCGAGGCATTTCAATGCCTCGCAACATTAGAGCATCGGCTTTCAACCCAATGGAAAACCTTTGCCGCATATCAACCGTTCGGCTTATGTTTTCTGCTTTTCTCATTTTATTGTCTCCCCCTTTTTAGACAAGTGAAATCGCCTATTCCTTGGCGAGCGATTAAAACCGCTCGCTGAAATTTTTTCTAAACCCGACCTCCGGTCGGGTTTCTTCCCTCTCAGCGAGGTATTTCAATACCTCGCAATGTCAGGGAAAAAGATGACCTATGACTATTGACTATACCATCCTTAAATTTACACAAAAATCGGTTGCGGATTTAAACAAAAAAGTTGAAATTCAGTCATAACTGCGTAGTTTGTTGTAGCAAACACTTACAGGGGGGAAGTATGAAAAAAATCGCAGAGGTCTGGGTGCTATTTTTGTCCGTAGGTTTGGTTACGGCGGGGGTCTGGATACCCAATGAGTGGAAAATTGGTACGCTCACCCTCGGACCCGAATTCGGTATCGGCGACAAGGGGCATTTTGACCTCGCCCTCGGCGGCAGGATGAATGTCCCGCACCTTGAAAACCTCACCTTCGGGATGTCCTTTCAGGGCGGAATGATTTTCCACAATACCGACAGCCTCTTCTACACCGACGAATTCGGCTACCGCTACGATGTGGTCAAGGACTGGACGGACTACTCCTTCAGTTTCCTCGCCGGAGCAGAATTCGCACCACGGGCTAAAATCAACCCCTTTGTCCTGACCGGTGTTGAGATATGGAGTTTCAGTTTCACCGCCGAGGACACGGTCTGGGACAGAAAAGTTGATGTATCCTCAAGCGAGAACGGCGTTGCCCTGCCGGTGATTTTGGGGTGCGATTTCGCCCTGTCAAAGCACTTCGCAATAACCCCATATCTGCGCCTGACACCGTATCTGAAAAACCTGAAGGTAGCCATCACAACCTTTGACGAATACGGATATCCAGTTGCCGCCCACGAAGAGGATGTCGGCAAGTGGCGCGGGATGGTGCACTTCGGCGTCAACGCATCGTTTATCTTCAGTCTGCCTCTGCCCAAGGATTCCGATGGCGACGGCGTGTGGGACGAATTTGACGAATGCCCTAACACTCCCCCCGGCACAATAGTTGACGAACGGGGATGCCCATACAAAAAACCGAAAATCGCATCCCGCTCGGAAATTGAGAGGGCTTTTAGGGAAAAGAAAAAATTTGTCACCAACCAGATTTACTTTGAGTTCAACAGCGACAAAATAAAACCCGAATCGTATCCTATTTTGGATGAAATCGGCAGGATTCTGGAAAAACATCCTGAATGGAAATTAGAAATCGCCGGCTACACCGACTCAATTGGCACGGAGGAATACAATCTTGACCTCTCTCAGCGTCGGGCGAATGCGGTTCGGCAGTATCTTCTGGAGCATTTTGATATATATGCCCGCAACCTGATAGCCAAGGGCTACGGCGAAGCCAACCCAATCGCCGACAACGGCACCCCCGAAGGCAGAGCGAAAAACAGAAGGGTGGAATTTAGAATTATAAAGTAGCCCATACGAACTCACAGACCCCAAGCCCCTCGCAATCGGTGAGGGGCTTTTTTGTTATTTTGAATTATGCGGGTGTGTTTGTAAATTATGTTTATGAAAAAATTCTGGCTAACAGTCATTCTTCTGTGGGCGGCGGTTGGCTATGGTTTCACAGTGAAGTGGAAATTCGGGCTGGATTACCAGTACGACAGGATGTCCTTCGGGGCAAGCGCCGCGCTGGCGGACCTCGGTCCTGATGTAAACTCCGTCGGCGGCGAACCCGACCAGTATTGGGAGGTCATCATCGGCAGTGATGAATACGGAATTCGCTATGATGGTGTGAATATGGTCGGCGCCTGGCGATGTATTGACGCCCTCGGAAATCTGGAATGGATAAAGGACACCCAGACCGATGAAGCCCGCAGTTCCGTCGCCGTGGGCGATTTCGTCAACCCCGGCGACGGCGAACCGGAAATTTTCGGCGGAACCACCAGCGGATGGAATGTTGAGGCGATGGACAGGTTCGGCAACTTTCTGTGGACATTCCCCTCACCGCCCATCACCGACGGAGATTATGTGTGGCACTCGTCGCCCGCTGTCGCCGATATCGTGCCCGATGTGAACGGATACGAACTGGTCATCGGCAATCATCCCTGCAGTGCCCTCTACTGCTTTCAGGCAGACCCCTCCGACGGCACCGACGACGGAATCCACTTTGATATATTTGCCCACTTGGACTGCTACTACGGATACTGGGGGTTGCCCGCCGGCACCGACGGAACCGATTGGGATGTCATCTGGGTCTTTGACGCCGACGGTCCAGTGATTTCCACCCCTGCCGTGGGCGATGTTGACGCCGACGGCGATAAGGATGTGGTTTTCGGGTCAGGATATATCCCCACATACACCCCGGAATTGCTCGTCCCCGGCGGAACAATCTACTGCCTTGACGGACCCACCGGAACACTGCGGTGGTCCCTCCACACCGGCGGGACAGAAATCGTTGAGGCATCCCCTGCGCTTGCGGATTTTGACGGCGACGGCGACCTTGAAGTGGCAATCGGCGCCTTTGACCACAACCTCTACCTCATTGACGGCGATGAGGACGGCGACGGAACAATTTCCTCCGCCGAGATGACCACAGTGCCGATGCCGGGGAACATAAAATCCTCCTGTGCCATCGGCGATGTGAACGGCGACGGCGAATTAGAAATTATCGCCTGCGACCTTGCGGGCAATGTGTCCTGCATATCCTACACTCCGCCCGCAGAATACTCAATTTTGTGGGAGAGGACACTTGACACGGCAGTCGTCGGTTCGCCGGCGCTGGCGTGGCACAACGACCCCGCCCCGTGGACCCATTTTTGCGCAAACCCCCGCAGGGACAATTTCTATCCTATCATCGGCGAGACGCTGTCCGTCTTTGTGCCAACCCTCGGTGGATGGATATATCGCCTCAACGGGGCAACCGGAACGGTTGAGGACTCAATCAAAATCGGCAACCACATTCACACATCGCCGGTGCTGGCGGATATTGACCTTGACTGCGAACTGGAACTTGTGATAACCGCCTGCAACGACCCGGAGGGGCTTTTCGCCCCCGACACAATAGTGTGCCTCGGAACAGGACTGGTGGCGGACTCCTGCGAAATATGTCGCCGGATGATAACTCGTGCGGAATGTCCACCGCCGGGAACCACCGTGATTGTCTCCTGCCCGAACCAGGCGGCATACTTCGTAATAGCCGACACCACATTCCGGGATTTCCCGGACACATTCTCCACCTTCGCCACGGTGTATATCCGCCACGGCGAGGATTCCCGTTCCTTCAACCTCTGGGGCGGCTCAAACCGAATGAATTTTTCGCACATCGCCCACGACTCGTTCTCCATCGCCGTATGGGACAACTGGGACCACGGCGACACAGTGCTGATAGTTCTGGATTCGGCGGTCTCCGCCCGGGGATGCACCACAAGGACGGCGGACAGCATATCGTTTGTGGTTGACCTGTATCCCCCCGAGGTCAGCATAACTCCGGCGCCGGGGAACATCTCCCGGACCGACACCGTGTTTTTGCTGCATCTGTCCGATTCCCCCGCCGGAGTGATGAGAAGTTCGCTGTATTCTGCGGCATTTGTGATATCCGCCGGGGGAGACTCCACATTTTTGTCCCCCCGATTTTCCGGCGACAGTTTGATTGTCTCCGGCTTCGGCGAGGATGACACATTAACCCTGACGATTCGTGTCTGCGACAGCATCGCCGATTACGGCTGCACCTGCGACCCCAACTGCACCACATACACTTTCAAATACTATGTCCCCGGCGCAGGACCTGTGGCGACACCGATACTGCCCACGGGGATTTCCGCCTGCCGGGACCAGCAGATTTTCATCCATCTTGCCGACCCCGACGGGGTCGACCCAGCAAGCGTTGTCCTGACGGTAAACTCCGACACCTTTACCTGCGATGACCCTGCGCTGGAACTTTCCGGCGACACATTGATTTTCTCGCCTCCCGAGGAATACTGGCACGATGCCGAAACAGTTCTGGTGCGTCTTGTTCGGGCGGCGGATGTGTTCGGCAACTTGCTCGCCGCCCCGCTGGAATGGCGGTTTATGATGGATTTTTCCCCGCCTGCGGCAGTTATGACCTTGCCGGCACCGGGGGACACAATCGCCGACCCCTCGCAGGAAATAGTGATTGAGTTCTCCGACAATCTCTCGGGAATTGCCATAGATTCTGCGAGAATAACCGTAAACGGTTCAGAATATCCTGTGCGGGGATTGATAGACAGCATCGGCGGGGATTCC
>JAMOPH010000380.1 GCA_027064665.1 bacterium
CCGGAATCGGGCACAAGGTCAAATTCCGCCTCGCCATTGTATAGGTGGACTCCAAGCGAGGCAATGTCTATCCCGGAGCAGACGCACGCATCGGACACATCCGAGAGCCTGAACCACACCGGCGCAGTGGGCGGACACAGCACCTCCTCGGGATGCCACCTCACAACCACCGGCGGACAGGTGTCGGCTGGCGGCGTTGTGGTATCGCAAACGGTGAAGGAATCCTCGGCAAGCATATGATTGCCGGCGCTGTCGTCTATCGCAAGGGAAAGCAAAACCTCACTTCCACAAGGAATTTCATAATAGTCCGGGTCAAACCCAACCCACAACCTACATTCGCTCATCGGGTCAACGAGGAGCCCGCTGTCGGGGATAAACACGAAGGTGTCCGCATCACCGGTGGATGTGGAGACAATCATTCTTCCCTCAAGGGAGGCGATATCCAATCCGGAGCATTCGGGGCATCCCCCGGTGCCGTGCGGGTCCTCTATAATCGCCCTGATCACACCGTGATAGCACCACTCGGAGCCGGGAGCAGGATGCCACTCCACAACCTCCGGCGGACAGGTATCGGCGGGCGGTGGTGTTGTGGTGTCGCAAACGGTGAAGTGGTTGTCCTCAAGCATATGATTGCCGGCGCCGTCATTTATCGCCACGATAACCGTGACCTCGCTTCCCATCGGGATATCGTAATAACTGCTGTCAAACACAACCCACGCTCCGCAGGGTCCCAGAGGGTCAACTCCCAAGCCGCTGTCGGGCACAAAGACAAATGTGTCCGCACCTCCGCCGGGAACCTCAACTATCATCGCAGCCTCAAGACTTTCCAAATCAAGCCCGGAACAATGCGGACAGCCATCAGTGCCGTGGGGGTCAACTATCTGGGCAGTTATCTCATCATCATAGCACCACTCGGAGCCGGGAGCAGGATGCCACTCCACAACCTCCGGCGGACAGGTGTCCTCAACAACCTCAGGTGTATAGAACACAACACACGCAACTCCGACATTGCCAGCCACATCGGGGATGTGGGCGCAAATCTCGTAGCACTGCCCGCCCTCAAGACCCAGCACACCGGTGGGAATACTCACACCACCATAATCGTGAGCGTGGTCAAAGTGAACATAATACCCGTCAACCTCGCTCCACACTGTGTCATCGCAGTGGCGAATCAGTATTTCAATTCCCGAGGAATCCACGCCGGTTCCGGGACAACCGAACTCCTCAAACCGCACACGGAACACCGAATCCAGCCCGGCAACGCCCGAATGGGCATACCAGACGCCATCCTCAAACTCAAGCGTGTCCCCATCGTGAGGGATATTCCAATACACCTCCGGCGGACAGGTATCAGCAGGTTCCGGCTCAGTGTAGAAAGTGATACATTCCTCACCGTGCAGTCCAGCATTATCATCTATCCCGGCGCAAATTTCATAACACTGCCCCGGCTCAAGTCCAAGCAGATTGAGAGAACCCTGGGCATCGGCATAATCCCAGCCGGGGGTATATTCGTATCCATCAATAACTGTCCAGGTGGTGTCATCGCAGTGCCTGAGTTTGATGACGAACGAGGAATCCACCAGCCCCGAAGAGGCACAGTTCATATCGGATATTTGGATATGGAACGAGGTATCCGTGCCCCCGCCGGGGTTGTGAGTAATCCAGTGGGAGCCGTCAAACTCCAGCGTATCCCCCTCATAGGGACCATACCAGGTAAGCACAGGCGGGCAGGTGTCGGCAGACGGGCACTCATAAGTGTAAATGGTGTCAATACCATACGCATAGCCCACATTTCCAGCGACATCGCCTGCCTGCGCACGAATCTCATAACAATTGCCGCACTCAAGTCCCAGAGCATCGTAAGTGCCGTAGGCGTGCCCGGAGAGTCTGCAGTATGCCGGGTCCATATGAATATCCAGGCTCGCAGCGGGGACATAGGTCCACTCATCGGTGCCGCAGACCCTTATATTCAGCCCTATAAGGTCCGGCTCAAACGGCGATGGCGGACAGAGGGAGTAGTTATCGTTGAAGTAGAATGTCCATCCGGTTTCGCCGGCGCCGTTGTGCCAGTGGGTTCCGTCAAAATAGATAATTGTGTCGGAGCCAAAGTCCGGGTTGTAAACCTCAGGCGCGCAGGTATCGGGGCAAACTGCAAATGTGGTACATACCGGTTCAGGCATTCTATTGCCCGCATTGTCGGCAAGGGAAACGCAGATGTCAAAATCGCCACCGGCGGGTAAGATATACATAAGAGAATCACAGGGGACATCGGAGTTGAGGTTGAACCTCATACAGTTGTGTCCTCCGTAAGGATAGGCGTGAATGTGGGGTCTAATGTCAACAGTATCGCTTCCCACAACGACATACGCGACCAGAGAGGTGGAATCCACTCCAGAATGCGCTGTGCAGTCGGGGCTGTTGTCGCAGGCGAGGAAACTCAAATGACCGGAGAAACAGGAAGCCCCCGACGGTTCCAGATTCCATCCAACAAAAATCGGTGGACAATGGTCCGGCAGGTCCTCGGTGAAAAATACCACACATTCAACAGTATCAATTCCACTCGCATCGCTGATATGTGCGCACAACTGATAGACTCCCCCCGGCTCCAGTCCCAGCGAATCAAAGGAACCCTCGGCATACCCATAGTCATAACTGAACTCAGCATAGTATGGAACATCCTCAAAAGGCGAACCGTTTCTGGAAATCCTGACCCACAAGGAAGTGGAATCCACACCACCCGAGGCGAAAAAGTCACACTTAAAAGTTGTGTCGGAGTAATATGGGTGGTGATACACCCAATGTCCGTCCTCGTAGTTCAGTGTGGCAGAATCAGTTGGCGATGTCCAGTTGATTGTCACAGGGACATATTGCCCCAACGCCACACCGACCGATATCGCGATACAAACCAACAGAATCTTCCTGAACATAATTCCCTCCTGTTTTTTGTTCTCTTGTGCAAAAATTAAAAAATAAAAGTTAAAAGTCAAGTTTTACAAATGAAGGGAACCTGGCAAGAACTTGGAGACTATGGGTATTCCGAACAACTTATGCTCCCAACAATCCCGAGACAATCAGGTCCACGGCTTCCTCCTCGGAGAGCCCGCGAGCCATAAGGGTTTCCAACTGCTTGGTGTCCACACTTCCGATGGCGGCTTCGTGGGTAATGTGCGCCTTGGGGTGAGCCACCTCAACGATGGGAATCGCCTGCGCCGAACCTCTGCCCTGCACAATCTCCTTGCAGTCCACATGACCACGGGCATAGGCGGCTCTGGCGACAAGTTTGTTGTAAACCTCAGCCCTCGCCTCGTCCTTGACTGCAATCCGGGAATTTAAAACTCCGGTGGAGTGTTCGCCCACCAGATAGGCGGTCTCACGGGTCTTTATAATATCATCTCCGCTGCCGCTGATTTTGGTGGTCATCTCAACCACACTGCGGGCATCGCACTCTGCCTCATAGTCAAGATTTATCTCCCCAACACGACCGCGGAGAAGTTCAAAATCGCTTTTGTATCTGGCGCCCTCTCCCAGACTGACTTTGGTTTTTGTGTCAATAAAAATCCCCCCCTTGGGCGAGTGAATGTGCCTTTCTATATAGGAATAGTTCGCGCCGCGCCCAATTTTGGCAGTCGCATTCATAATATGCTTTATATCCCCGCCGTAGGGGAAAATGCAGTGGCTGAAAATATCTATTTTCGCGCCGTCCTCAACAATAATATCCATCAGTATCCGCTGAACCGCTTGAGTGTGGGTGATGCCCAAACACAAGTGAACAGGCTTTTTTATTATCGCCCCCTCTTTGACGACCATCTTGATTGAAACGCCATCGGACAGTTCCTCGGTCTGGATTTCTATTCCCGGAATATCGTTCCGGCTGAGGACTTTATTGAGGTTTATCATCAGATGTGCCGTCTCGGGGTCGTGAAGCACATCATCAATGCCCGCAAGTTTAGAAAGGTCTTTGCTCATATTGGGAACTCCCCGTTTAGTTCGGGTTGATTTTTGTGTCTGCAGGGAATACAGTTGCCCTTGAAATAGGGCAAAAGTTTTTCCATCGGTCCGTCCTCAAGGATTTCGCCGCGGCACATCAAAAACGCGTGTTCTGCGTGCTCCATAACCACCGGGCTGTGGGTAATCAGAAGGACTGTGGTGCCCTGCTGTTTTAGATATTTTATCGCGCCGAAGATGTTTTCCAGCGACATAACATCAATTCCCGAGTCGGGCTCATCAAGCATAACCAATTTGGGGCGCATAGCCAAGATTGAGGCGAGTTCAATTTTTTTGCGCTCGCCGCCGCTGAGGGTTTTGTCCACCGCGCGGTTGATGTATTCCGGACCCAGACCAACCCGCTCAAGCGCCTGTTTGACGGCATCCGTGGATTTCTCCTTCGCCGCCGCCAGAATGAACTGCCTGACACTCAGCCCCTCAAATCGGGCAGGCTCCTGCCACGCAAGAGTTATCCCCCTGCGGGCGCGCTCATCTATGGACAGACCCTTTATGCTCTCGCCCTCAAAAATTATGTCGCCCTCAATGTTCCGGTATCCCTCAAGCCCCATTATGGTGTAGGCGAGCGATGATTTCCCCGCACCATTGGGACCCACTATCGCGTGAATCCTGCCCGCGGTTACGCTCATCGTGAGATTGTCCAGGATTTTCCTGCCGTCAAGGGTGAGGGTGAGGTTTTGAACTTTGAGTATCTCCATTCCCACCTGCTTAAAGGTTGAAGCCCAAATTTAAGACAGTCTAAAATTTCCGCAAGAAAAATTTTTTCACTTTTCAAACACAAAATTTTTTATAAATATCCTTGACAAGAGTCGGTCTTTTCCTTTTGATTTGAACTTAATTTGGACACAAGAGGTGAGATATGAGGGAAAAGATTCAAAGGACACCGGTGCCGAAGGCAAAGGATATCCAGCGCAAGTGGTATGTGGTTGATGCCAGCGGCAAGATTTTGGGCAGGCTTGCCAGCGAGGTGGCAAAAATCCTGCGCGGAAAGGGCAAGCCAATCTGGACACCGCACCTTGATGTCGGCGATTTTGTCATAATTGTCAACGCCAGCAAAGTGCGCCTGACGGGAAAGAAACTTCAGCAGAAGGAACTCCGCTGGTATACCGGCTATCCCGGCGGACTCAGGAGCATAAAGTATGCTGACCTTCTGCGGAAAAACCCGGTTAAGGCGGTGGAGCACGCCGTGCGCGGGATGCTTCCCAAAAACAGACTGGGCAGGAAAATGTTCCGCAAACTCAAGGTCTATGCCGGACCGGAGCATCCCCATCAGGCGCAAAAGCCCGAACCACTTGAACTGGACATATAATGGCGAAAACAAAACCCAAGAGGTGAAATAGATATGGCAAGAGAGGGATTTTACGCCACAGGGAGAAGGAAAGAGGCGGTTGCAAAGGTCTGGCTTTTCCCCGAGGGGACCGGGAGGATAATCATCAACGGCAGGAAGCCCACGCAGTATTTTGGGCGCGAGGATTTGGTGATTCATATGATTGAGCCGCTCCGCGTGACCGATATGGAGGGCAAGTTTGACATAAAGATCAAGGCGCACGGAGGCGGTATCACGGGTCACGCGGGCGCCGCAAGACTGGGAATCGCCCGGGCGCTGGTCAAATACAACCCAGAATTCAGACCAATCCTGCGCAAGGGCGGTTTCCTGACCCGCGACCCCAGAATGGTGGAGCGCAAAAAATACGGCCGCCCCAAGGCAAGAAAGAGATTCCAGTTCTCCAAGCGTTAAAGGACAGAGCAAGGGAAATTTTGTCCGCGGGTGCCATAAGCCAAAGACGGGGTGGTTTTTGCTCCGCGGCGTTCTGTTTGAAACTGACGGAAATTTGCAGTTTTTCGGTGGAACTTTGTCATATTTAGTAAAATCAATGCCCGGCTGATGCCGGGCAAATTCACACGCCGATTGGTCTCCCCGGGTCCCGAGTTGAATCGGGTGGGGATAAAAGACCACGGCGGAGGTCAAAACCCAAAAACAGGAGGTTTTTGCGATGCTAAACATCACGATGGAGCAACTTCTTCAGGCAGGGGTCCATTTCGGGCATCAGAAAAGCCGATGGAACCCCAAAATGAAGCCGTTTTTGTTCGGTATCCGCAACGGGATTCACATCATTGACCTGCGCAAGACCCTTGAGTGTCTCAAAGAATCTTATGAGGTTATGCGCAACTACGCCGCCAAGGACGCGGTGATACTTTTTGTCGGCACGAAAAAGCAGATAAAGGACATCATCGCCGAGGAAGCCAAGCGCGCCGGCGTGTTCTGGATGTCCGAAAGGTGGCTTGGCGGCACACTGACCAATTTCCGCACCATCCGCGAAAGTGTGCAGAAACTTCGCCAGATTGAAAAGATGTTTGAGGACGGCACCGCCGAACAACTAACCAAAAAGGAACGCCTGATTCTCCAGAAAAGACGGGAAAAACTCAACACGGTTCTTCAGGGTATCCGCGAGATGGAACGCCTGCCCGATATCGTCTATATCGTGGACACGGTGACCGAAAAGACCGCCGTTGCCGAAGCCAGAAAATTGGGAATCCCCGTTATGGCGATTGTTGACTCCAACGCCGACCCGGATTTGGTGGAC
>JAMOPH010000381.1 GCA_027064665.1 bacterium
CCCCGAAATAGGAAACCGTTTCCGGATAATCGGCGAGTCTTTTTCTCAATTCCGCGAAAAACTTGGACGGGAACCACAGATAGAAAAATGGGTTTGGCGGCTCAAACAGATTCTCGGTTGATGGGGTTCCGCCAAAGGGGTTGTTTGTCCATCCGTGGTGGCGAAGATAAGCCCGGTAGTCAAACGAGTTCATCGTTCCATCCGGGCAGACAGTGGTATCATCCAGAGGGACGAGCATCTGGCTTTCCCACCGCGGGTCAGTTGCCGTCCATCCGGAGTCCGTGCAGAAGCGCCGCAGAAGATACTGCCTGAATCCATCGCCGAAAAGTTGCAGTTCGGAAATCTCCGCGCTGTCGGGAGTGATGAAGCGAATTATTTTCGCCCACTGCTGCTCAACCAGGAACGAGCGAATCCGCTGGGAATTTTCCGTGTCCGCGGCAGGCGGCGAGAAATCCTGCCAGCGCGCACCGTCCCAGAACTGAACCGAAAACTCCCTCGGAACCACATCGCCGAAAGCCAGATATATCTGGCATATCCGCCTTGATCTGCCGAGGTCAACGGTTAGGGTCTGTCCGTCGGGCTGGAACGAACTCCACCGGGTTGAAAAATCCCCGTCAATGGCAAGTTCTGGAGTTATGCCCGTTCCTTCCGCAGAGGCATAAACCACCTGCGGCGCCGAATCCGGGTCGGCGAAAAATATCACTCCGGGACGACGGCAGAAATTTGCCGTCCCCAGGGCATAGTCGTCATACCCATCGTTGGGGTTTGCGGTGTCCGGCAGTGCGCTGTCCGAAAATACACAGCCATACGCCCCGCTTATTTCATCAAACTCTAAAGACTTCGCGCCTCGTTCCGCCTGACGATACGCCCACCACAGACAGTAGGAAACCCAGTTTTCGTTGTTTATCGCCGAATGAAACAGAGAATTCCCGAAGATGTTGTTGACATAATAGAAGTCCCCACTGGTGTTCCGTGTGGCGAAGTCATTCATAATTTCTGTCGGGATGGCAAACGGCGGGACGGAATCCTCGGGAGAAGCCCACAGCCATCCTCCGGAGAGGGCGTTTATGTTCGCCGCCTGGACTCCGCCTTCAAAGATAACTCCCCGCGCCGCGGCGCTCTCGGCAGCCCATTCGCAGGTGTCAAAAAAAGCAACCGAGGTTCCGGAATACTTGAACCATCCCCGCCGCATAAACTGCGGTTCAAAAAACATCGCCAGTTGGAAAAAGGTGTCTCCGCGGCACACTCCTCCCCCAAAGGTGGCTATAAGGACGGAGTCCAGTGGAGTCCCGAAGACCGCGCTTGCCGCAATCAGAGAGAAAATCAACACCTTCCTCTTTCCCATTTGTCCCCCCAGCGGTTTGCCCTGCAAATTCCCCCATTGCTCGGGGCTATGGGATGATTTTGAAATCACTTTGCCAGATTTCTTTTCCACCATTCCAGAAGGTCTGCGAGGGTGCGCTCCAAGGGAATTTGCGGTTCCCAGCCGGTGGCTTCGGTGATTTTTTTGTGGCTCCCGTAAATCAGCGGGACATCCACCGGGCGAAGGCGCGCCGGGTCGGTCTCCACGCGGACACCAACCCCCGCAAGTTCTATCAGTTTGTCCAGAATCCAGCGGATTTGGGTCGGCTTGCCCGAGCAGAGGTTGAACACCCCGCTGTCAACTTTCTCTAACAGAAGGCGATAGCCCCTCACGATATCGCGGACATCGGAGAAATCGCGGTGCGCCGAAAGATTCCCGACCTTGACCACCGGTTCCCGCAGACCGAGGGCGATTTCGGCAATCTGTTTTGCGAACGCCGATGCCACAAAGTTCGGGGATTGTCCCGGTCCGGTGTGGTTGAACGGGCGCGCAACGATTACCTTCATCCCCCATATCCGCGGATACTGCTGTGCCCCCAGGTCCGCGGCGGATTTTGTCGCGGCATAGACATTTTGCGGATTGAGGCGGGAGTGTTCGTCAAAGGGGAGTTCGGACTCATCCTGCGGGGCGCCGTAAACCTCCCCAGAGGAGACCACAAGAACTTTGGTGTCCGGGCTTTTCTGCCGCGCCCATTCTAAAAGGTTGAGTGTGCCGAACAGATTTGTCCGCCAGGTGTTGAGGGGGTTCTGGTGGGATTGCGGCACAAATGTTATCGCCGCCAGATGAACCACAGCGTCGGGGGCAAAGTCGTCAAGCGTCTTCCACAGATTCTCCCGCTCGGTGACATCGCCGGCGAAAAGTTTTACGGGGTATTTCCCAAGATGTTCCGCCGATGCGTGTTTGTAATAGAACCCGCCGACCTCATATCCCGCGCGCAGAAGTTCCTCGGCAAGGTAGCGCCCGACAAACCCCTCTATACCGGTTATGAACACCCTTTTCATAGATGCCCCCGGGTCTCACTTTTTGCCCAGAAGTTTCTCGTAGCGCATAATGTCCGCCTTAACCATCATCTCAACCAACTGTTCAAAGGACACCTGCGGGTTCCAGCCCAGTTTTTTACGGGCTTTTGTTGGGTCCGCCAGAAGGTGATGGACCTCTGCCGGGCGGAAGTATTTCTGGGAGACCACGACCAGAGTTTTTCCGGTTTCGGCGTCAATTCCGCGCTCGTTGAGACCCTCGCCCTCCCAGATTATCTCGTATCCTGCGGTGCGGAAGGCGATTGTGGCAAATTCCCGCACGGAGTGCGCCTCCCCGGTGCCAATCACATAGTCCTCGGGTTCGGGTTGCTGGAGCATCTTCCACATCATCCTCACATAGTCGCCCGCATAGCCCCAGTCGCGTTTGGCGTCAAGGTTGCCCAGTTCAAGAACATCCTGCAGACCGAACTTTATCCGCGCCACCGCGTCAGTGATTTTGCGGGTGACAAATTCTTTGCCCCGCCGTGGAGACTCGTGGTTGAACAAAATCCCCGAGACCGCAAAAATCCCGTAACTTTCCCGGTAGTTGACCGTGATAAAATGCCCGTAAACTTTTGCCACCCCATACGGGCTCCGCGGGTAGAACGGCGTGTTCTCATTCTGGGGCATTTCTCTCACCTTACCGAACATCTCCGAGGACGATGCCTGATAGAATTTGGTGTCAGGCTTTTCGTAGCGGATAGCCTCAAGCATTCTGGTGACGCCGAGGGCGGTTGCCTCGCCGGTGTAGACCGGCTGGTCCCACGAGGTCGGCACGAACGACTGCGCCGCAAGATTGTAAACCTCATCCGGGCGAATTTCGCGGATTAACTTCATCAAAGACATCTGGTCCAGCAAATCCCCCTGAACCAAGTGGATTGAATCCCGTATGTGCTCAATTCTCTCAAAATTCTCGGTGGAGTTCCGCCGGACCATCCCGTAGACCTCATACCCCTGCTCAAGCAGGAATTCCGCCAGATAGGAGCCATCCTGCCCGGTTATGCCAGTGATCAGCGCCTTTTTCATAGTTTTCCCCCGTCTCAAAGTTCTCGGATGATTTTTTCCAAAACCTCTGCCGCCTCCCGCGGAAGCGTGTCAAAGCCTTTTGTCTCCTCCTCGCGGCTTTGGACGAACTGAAGCCGGTCCTTCATCCTCTCCCTCAAGAAATTGAAATAGTCCGGGTCGTCGGGGATTTCAAACCCCTCAATGGGCATATACTTGAATTCCTTTATCTTCGGGAAATCCGCAAATTCCGCCTCGCCGATGACAAGTTTTTCCAAAATTCCGAGGGTGACCTCCTTGGGGACTTTCTTGTCCATAAAGTATCCGGTGTTGAGGATGTAGCACTCCACGCCGCGCTGGAAAAGTTCCTTAAATTTCTCATAGTCGTGCTTGAGGGGATAGGTTCTGAACGGGTTGGCATAGGGTTCAACCACTAATTTGTCAAGGGATTGCCCGACGACTCTTTCGGCGCTGGTGCGCTTGGTGGCAAGGGTTGTGCCCATAGTGCTCGCCAGGACGGGGTCCTCAATTTTGATAATCGGCGGGAGCGCAGGGTCCTTCATCAGCCAGAAAACCGCATTTATTGGGTCTTCCATCTTGTCGACGCGGTGGGGCGACCACAGTCGCGACTTTATCGCCCGCCCGTTGCCGTTGCGGATGTCCTCGGTGACCAGATACATCCTTCCCTCGTCGTCCACGGAAACCCCGACATTCTGGGCAGTGAGGATGTATTTGTTGTCGGGTGCGCCGATTTTGTAGTCGGCGGTCTTGTCAAAATACGCCGGCTCCAGCGCAATTGAGGACCAGTCGCCAAGATGAATTATGAAGGCATCGTCGTGGGTGATTGTGATTTTGAATTTTCCCCCGTGGCGGTTGTGGGTCAGCGTTGATTTGCCCGAACCGGATAGTCCGAAGAACGCAAACACCTTGCCGTAGTCATCGTAGCGTTTGATACCGCCGTGGCAGGCGACATATCCGTGGCGGTTGGCGGTGCCCCATCCGAGGGTGAGGGTGCCCTTTTTGAACTCGCCGAAATATCGCAGACCCAGAAGCGCGGCGACATTGTGCTCCGGGTCAAAGAACGCCAGCCCCAGCGGGAAATCCGGATGGGACCAGTATGGGTCGGCGAAGACGAAAATCTCAAAGTCCTCAATGGGTTTGGATTTGGCATACATCTCAGCGTATTCGCTGCTGAGCCACTGGAAATTGAGCATCCAGTTGAGGAGTGTGTTCTCAAAGCCCTCGGGCACAAGAAGGTGCGCCTTGACCATAAAGTCCGGGTGGAGCCCGATTACCGCCTCGGCGTGATACATAGTGCGGAATCGGGTTCCATATACCGCCTCACGCAGGATTTCGCCGTAGGTTTTTTCGTCAACATCGGGGGTGAAGGCGATTCTTCGTGCCTGGGCGCACCGCCCGACCACCGCACCGTCGTTGAACACCAAAATTTTCGCATCCGACGGCAGACCGTGATACTCCGGCTTGAACACCGGGATATCGGTCACAATCGTGCCCGGCGACTTTTCCGCCAGAAAATACGCCTCGGCGACCGAGTTTATCTTGACCACATTGTTGCGGTAGAACGCCGTCTCAATTATTGTCCGGAAAGATGTGATGGCGTCCTTGTTGTGAAGTGACGAAAATACCATTTTGTCCCCCTGTGTTTACTGGATTTCAATAAAACAGGGGGGAACCGATTAGTCAACTAAAAACGGCGGGCAATCAGAACCCGCCGCATAAGGTCAGCGCCGCCAGATGCTGTGAATTTTTACAGGAAAAATTGGAATTTATGCTTCGTAAATTATATCCTGCACGGTGTCAATTATCTCCTGTGTGAGGTCCTCCACCTCATCAGTGATTTCATCAACCCGGTCAAAGACTTTGTCGGCGAACTCGTCGTTTTCGCAGTTGGCGAGGTTGATTTCAATATTGAACATTGATGTGTGCATCGCAGATTCTGCCATAATTGCGGCGATTCCCACATCGGAGACCACACTTTTTACTGCGAACGGAAGGACTTCCCTGGCAAGTTTTAAGACCTCGGCGGAATGTTCTATTATCCTCAGCGGCACGAGGGTGGCTTTTTCAACGGAATGTTCTATCGCCTCCTGACGGATAATTTTTTCCTCCTCGGTGTTCTGGGGAAGTTTGAGGGAACTCATATAGTCGTCGAAGGCATCCACATCCTGCTGGACAAGTTCCTGAAGGTATATGCGGAGTTGATCGCTTTTTTGTCGGATTTGGTTGAGTTTGTCAATGTCTTTGGCGGGGATGTTTTTATTTTTCCGGGAGATGTTGCACACCATAGAGAGCAATGCTGCGGCGGTTGCGCCCACCAGCGCCGCCACACTTCCTCCCCCCGGTGTGGGCTGTTCTGACGCAAGGTTGTCAAGAAATTCCCCGATAGATTTATTCAGTATCATAATCTCTCCTTTTGAATTTTGGTGGTCGGTTAACTTGAACATTTCAAATCAATAAGTTTGAGTCGCCGGGGCAAGGGATTTTTGTTTACTCAAGTTTAAAAATTTTGTATTTTTGACCGGCGACTTTGGCGGTAAGCATTACTTTTAGAGGGGGAAGTTCTCGGGTGGTTAAAAACTCATTTCCTACCTCAAATAGTGGTTTTTGTTTGAAAACTTTTTGGTAAAATTGTATATAGTCTGGATAGTAATCCGGTGCTGCGAAGTGGCGAAGATAATATATTGATTGTGCGAGAAAATAAGTTGAACGAGACTTTTTTATGAGATTTTCTATATTAAAATATGAAATTTGTTCCTGTGTTGAAGTTTTTATTTTTAATATCTTCTTCAGTTTATTTTTTATTTGGTTAAAAAATGAATTCACTTTTGAGGAATGGGATGGATAAATGCAGGAAATAGTTAGCCTTGATTGGTAACACGAAAAGCGAAGTAGATTTTTATATTTGAGTGTATCGATTTGTGAGTGTTCTCTGCTGTCATTTAGTTGTTTAAGAAGATATTCCCTTGGAGGTGGAAGGGGACTTTTGTATGAAATAGTTGCTATCGTTTCGCCTTCTGGAATGTGCTGCAACATCCATTCCTTTATTATTTCGCCCGATGACGGTAAAGATATGTATCTAAGTATCCCATAATCCCAGAGACTTAATTGGAGCAGACTCGCTAAAATTAGAAGTCTGGATACAAGTTTTGTTCTATGCCACAAGTAATTGAACCCATAAGCA
>JAMOPH010000382.1 GCA_027064665.1 bacterium
CGTCCCGCACGATATCCGCGATGACCTGTTGCTCGTCAAAGGCGCGGTTGCCATCTACGACCACCTCAAAGGGAGAGGATAGATGTTTGACCCGGATAAACTGCACGAGTATGTGGGCGTTTTCCACATCCACACCACAGATTCCGACGGAACAAAGGACCACGATTACATCATCAATCTGGCGCAGAAATACAATCTGGATTTTATCACCTTCAACGACCATATGACCCTCGCCCACAAGGACAAAGAGGGATGGTATGGGAAACTTCTGGTTCTGGTGGGCTACGAGCACGAGGACCCCGAGGGAAAAAATCACTATTTGATTTTCGGCGTGGACAAGGTTCTGCCGGCGGATATGACCCCGGCGGAGTATGTCCGGCGCACGCGGCAGGTTGGCGGATTCGGCATAATCGCCCATCCGGATGAACGGCGCGATTTCCCAAAATTCCCACCGCTTCCCTGGACCGACTGGTCCGTGCGCGGTTTTGACGGCATTGAAATATGGAACCATATGTCCGCGTGGCTTGAGGGAATCGCGCAGGGGAACAAGTTGAAATATCTTCTCAATCCGCGGAAACTGCTTTCTGCGCCGCCGCCCGATACTCTCCGCCGATGGGACAAAATCAGTTTGCGCAGGCGGGTGGTGGGTATCGGTTCTGCGGATGCCCACGGATTTAGACTGAAGATTCTGGGGATTTTCTGGCGCACGGTGTTCCCCTACAAAGTTGAGTTGAACTCAATCAGGACGCACATACTCACCAAGCGGGAGTTGCCCAAGGATTTCGCCGCCGCAAAGGAGAAATTTTTCCGCACACTGCGGCAGTGCAGGGCGTTTATATCAAATCATCGCTGGGGCGATGCCCGCGGCTTTCGGTTCTGGGCGCAGACGCCCTCAAGATATGCCATAGTCGGCGATTCAATAAATGTGAACTCAAAACTTGCGCTTTTTGTTAAGGCGCCGCAGGAGGCAGAGATTGTCCTCATCCGCAACGGCGAAAGGGTGTCCTCTGTGCAGGGAAGTTCGGCGAAATTCCCCGCCAAAAGACCCGGTGTCTATCGGGTTGAACTTTGGCGCGAGGGGAAGGTTTGGATAGTCAGCAACCACATCCGCGTGACGGTGCCGCGCGGCAGCCGCAACGGCGGAAAGACAAACAGCCCAAGCACAAACTCCAGAGGGAGAGGAAAAAATGCCGGCAGAAGCAGAAAATAAATGGCAAAAAATTTACAAATTCCGCGGGATGGACTGCCACATCCATCCTGATTTCTCAATAGATGCCCGCGGGAGTGTTGAGGCGTTCGTCCGCCGGGCGATTGAACTGGGACTTTCCCGGATTTGTTTTACCACCCACATTGACCTTGACCCGCACAGGCTTTCGGCGGACACATATATCCGCGTGGGCGGGAAACTGCGCTTCGCCTCGCTTGAGTTCGCGCAGATATACCGGGAAACGGTCTATGAGGCAAGGCGGAAATTCGGCGACAGGATTGAGATTGTGTATGGGTTTGAGTTCTCCTACGAGCCGCACTTTGAGGACAGGGTGCGGGAGTTTATCCGCGGGGCGAAGCCGGAGTTTGCGATAGGTTCTGTGCATTCGGTTGACGGGTTTGAGATAACCTCGCGCAGGTCAGTTCCGGCGGCGGCGCGGGTGTTTGAACTCCGCAGTTTCCTGCGCAGATACTATGAGAAAATCCTGTCTCTGGCGCGCAGCGGTCTGTTTGATGTCATCGGGCATATTGACGGATACAAAAAGTATCTTTCCCGCTGGTGGGGGTTTTATGCGATGGAGCGCGCAGAGATTGAGATTTTGGAGGAGATTGCGCCCAAACTCGCCGATGCCGGCGCAAAATTTGAGATAAATTCCTCGGCATACAAAAGGGGACTGTGTGCGCCGTATCCCTCGGCGGCGGTGAGCAGGATTTTGGTCTCGCGCGGGGTTGAGATAGGTTCTGTCGGGTCTGATGCCCACAGCCCGGCGGCGCTGGCGAAAAATGTTGAAAGCGCCATAAACTACACCGCGTGGGCGTTGAAAGGAATATAATCGGGGAGGGCAGGATGGAACTTCATCAGTTGCCTGTGCATATATTGATTGACCTGATTCGCGAGGGGAGGACTTCCCCGGCGAGCGTGCGGGAATATTTCGCCCGCCGAATTGACCAACTCAACGGCGACCTGAACGCATTTATAACCGTGCTGGATTTCGCGCGGGATGACAGCGGGGACGGAAAACCCCTTGCCGGGGTGCCGGTTGCTGTCAAGGACAACATTTCGGTTGCGGGGGTGAGGCTGACCTGCGGCTCGCGGATGCTTGAGAACTTTGAGGCGGTGTATGATGCCACGGCGGTGGCGCGGCTGAAACAGGCGGGGGCGGTCATCGCCGGCAAGACCAACCTTGATGAATTCGCTATGGGTTCGTCAAATGAGTATTCCTATTTCGGTGCGGTGAAAAATCCTGCGGACCCGGAGCGGGTGCCGGGGGGTTCGTCGGGAGGGTCTGCCGCGGCGGTTGCGGCGGGTATGGTTCCCGCGGCGCTTGGGTCTGATACCGGCGGTTCGGTGCGCCAGCCGGCGTCCTTCTGCGGAATTGTCGGTTTCAAGCCAAGTTATGGCAGAATCTCCCGCTGGGGGCTTGTGGCTTTCGCCAGTTCGCTTGACCAGATTGGATTTTTGACCCGCGATGTCCGCGATGCGGCGCTTTTGTATGAAATCACCGCCGGTCCCGATGAGCACGATGCCACGATGATTCAATCCCCACCGGAGAGAGTAGATTTTAATATGTGGAACGATAGAACTCCACGGGTTGCGGTGCTGTCGCAGAGTTTTTCGGATTCCGTGGCGGAGAGTATCAGGGACAGAATCGGTGAGATTGCGTCAAAATTGGGCGCGGAGAAAATAGAAATTCCCGAACTTGAGTATGCGGTTCCGATATATTACATAATTGCGCCGGCGGAGGCTTCGGCAAATCTTGCCAGATATGACGGCGTTAGGTATGGTTTTCGCGCCGAAGATGTCGCCGATGCGGTGGATTTATATTTTAGGACGCGCACGCAGGGGTTCGGTCCGGAGGTTAAGCGCAGGATAATGATTGGCACCTTTGTGCTGTCGGCGGGGTATCAGGATGAGTATTTCAAGCGCGCCCAGAAGGGTCGCAGACTTCTGGCGAACAAATTGGGTGAGGTGTTTGAGAGATTTGACTTTGTTATATCGCCCACCACGACCACCGCGGCGTTCAGGTTCGGCGAGAGGACCGAGGACCCGATATCTATGTATCTTTCGGACTATTTCACGGTGATTGCTAATCTAATTGGTGCGCCTGCGATTTCTATACCGGTTCACCGCGAGGGGGAACTGCCCTATGGCTTGCAGATAATGGCGGCGCCCCGCCACGACGCGGAACTTCTCTCCTTTGCCGCCGCGGTTGAGGAAAAATTTGTGTAGTCTAAAATATCCCGGCGCCGACAAAAATCTGGTGATAATTATAGTGATATATGTGATTTATTACAACCGACAGGCGCCCTATTACACTTAACTGCGCAATTGAATTTATAAGTGAGTGATTCTCTGACAATTTAGCGGAGGATATCAGTGTAATTCTTTTGAATTTTATAGATAAATCTGCGGCGATGAGCGGTTCTGCCTTCCCATTTTGCGTTATTATTCCGGCGCCAATGTCTGCGAAATTTGTTGAATTTCTGCCAAAGTATAATCTCGGTTTGGCGGACAGGGATAAATATATATTTTGTGAACCCGCCGCAAACAGTTCCGTGCGGATGTATTTGTCGTTTTTTATGGGAAATTCGCCGGCGGCGGTTAATTTTGCGAAATTGAATGTCCTGTCGTGAAGGGAATATATATTGTTCTGCAGGCAGATTAGATTTCTGCCGGAGTAGTATCTAAATTCCACGCTTCCTATGTAATAATCCTGCTTTTTGCTTTTGTTTAATCCGGCGTGGTAGGTGAATTTTGGGATAATGTGTATGTTGTCTAAAATTATCGGTATGGCTATGGTTAGATTATCATCCGCTTCGGTCTGTGTTTCCTCAAATTCTTCGGAATTCATCAGGTTTAATTTGTAATAGTTTGATATAAAGAGATGTTTTCTTTGGTATTTTAGATACATTTCCTGATGTATAAGTTTTTTAAATTGATGATTTTGAATCCAGGTTGGGCGTTTTTGCGGCTTTTCAATTATATATTCAGAGTAGAAATTGCCGGGATTAAGGGCAAAAGATATGCCCATATGCGAATATGCCGAGCCGCACCCGAAGAAGTGAACTATAAAGTTTTTCCCATACCCAAAAAACTGCATTCTCCTGGCGATAATGTCCTCTGGCGAGCGAAATTCCTTGCCTATTTTGGCGTATCCGGAGAATTCAAGTGAATACAGCGGGAGTATGGATAGTAAAATTGTTATAATTACGGCATAACGAGCGCCCCTGTTGGACAGATGTCTGTGCATTCTCCACACCCTGTGCATTTTTCTATATCAATAACCGGTTTTCCGTTCTCAAAATGGATTGCATCATATCGGCATACTGACATACAATCTCCACAGCCTATGCACTTTGTCTCGTCAAGGACGGGGAAATTTATATGTTCGCATCCCCAGATGGTTAGAATTGCTATAATGATAGTCAAAAATGCCAGTATGTATTTGAGCCGCTTCATATTAGAATTTTATAATATACCTGTGGATTGCGTTTCTCGGGCAGCGGGAGACACATTCCCCACAGCACTCGCACCTTTCCGGGTCAATCACATACACTCCGAGGGAGGAATTGTATGAAATTGCACCATAACTGCAGGCGGAATAGCATCTCCCACACGATATACAGCGCTCCGCCATAATTTGATACACCTGCTTGAAGGCAATTATATTGGAATTGTCGCTTATGTTTCCGGCAATATCAACGCATACTGCGCAAATATAGTTTATTTCTCCGGGAATATATACAGATGAGGCAAGGGTTAGTGTTTCAATTTCCCCGCCAACTGGAGAATATATCACCATTGAGTCGTAATTAGTGAACATACTGTCCGCTGAAATTTTCACTATGCAACTTGATAGGGAGTCGTCGGGTATCGTAAAGTAGATAGTGGGCGATTCACAATATCCCTCAATTATGTTCAAATCCGTAATCGCCGGCGGCGGGACGGTATCCGGCGGTGGAGAGGAGGTGTCCGTGGTGTCGGCGGTCAGTGTGCTGCAGCAGACCACATTTGACAGCGCCGACCAGTTCCCGGCGGTGTCGCAGCCCTTCACTCCGAAACAATAGAAAACGCCGGGTTCAAGTCCGCCGACGCTCACCGTAATTCTGTCTCCGCCGGGGAGGATGTCATCACTGAACACCGTGGCGCTGTCCCACAGTTGTTCTGTGAGGGTGTCCCTCGCAAAACGCAGGGAGAATTTCCGGGCGTCATCAACTGCGCCCCACGAGAGGACACAAAATGTGTCGCCGACCTCGTCTATGGACAGATCCGTCACGCTTGTTGGTGGGATTGTGTCAACCGGCGGGTTTTCGTCGGAGGTGTCCGCGGTGTCGTCAATACTGTCGGTGCAGGAGAAAAAGGTCATCGCCAGAAAAATTGCCGCTGTTATCACAAAAATTGTGCCCCAGAGTCTGCCGGATTTCATATACGGCTCCCGGGCTGTTATTTTGTCGCCCCGAACTTTTTGGGCACTGTGTGGCGGTTTATTATCGGAACAAGAAGGTTCATAAGCAAAATTGAATACGACACGCCCTCGGGATATCCGCCCCAGCGCCGGATGATGACTGTCAGAATTCCACATCCGATGCCGAAAATCCATCTGCCGGATTTGGTGATAGGGGAGGTCACCATATCGGTCGCCATAAACAGGGCGCCCAGCATCAAGCCGCCGCTGAAGATGTAAAACAGTATGTTCATCTTGAACAGTCCCTCGGGACTGCCGAAAATCCATCCAAGGATTGCCGCAGTTCCTATGTATGCCACCGGAATTCGCCAATCCACAAAGCCACGGATGAGAAGATACACAAATCCGATGAGCAGAAGCAGTGCCGAGGTCTCGCCGATAACTCCACCCACATTGCCGAAAAACAGATTGGGCCAGGAAGAATAGAGTTGGTGAAGAACCTGTTTTGCCTGGGCAATCTTCTCCGGCGATGCGTTGGGGTCGGAGAGGGTTTTGCCCACGAATACCTTGAGGACATTGAGCGGGGTGGCGCCGGTTATCGCATCAATTTTGGTGGCAAACCCGGGAATTGAGCCGCCCCGTGGCGCAACCCATTTTGTGGTCATATACACGGGCCAGGACGCCATCAGAAAAGCCCTGCCCAGAAGCGCCGGGTTGATGAAGTTGTTCCCCAGTCCGCCGAAAACCTGCTTGCCGAAAATTATCCCGAAGGCGGCGCCGACAAACGCCATCCACCACGGGACTCCCGGGGGAAGATTAAACGCCAGAAGTATTCCGGTTATCACGGCGCTGCCGTCATAGACGGTGATTTTTTTGCCGGTGAGCCACTGGAAAGCCGCTTCACTTCCTACAGCTCCTATAAC
>JAMOPH010000383.1 GCA_027064665.1 bacterium
TTTTTGGCTAATTTGCCAATTTCTGCGGAGATTTCGTTGAGTTTGCGGCGAAGTTCGTCCCTTTCGGCGACATAGATTTTTCTTACACGATATAGATCAACTATTCTATCAACATTATCTCGCTCTTTTTTTAGTGCGCACGCCCTTTTAACTATATCCGGATTTTCCACAATAAATTTCAGGTCAAGCATAGTCCCGCCTTTCTTTTACTTTTTGATTTTTACCATATACTCCGGAACCAATACTCTCATCGCTATTTCCCGTGAATTTGTGGGATATACATACACATAATGATGTCCTTCCGGAATTTTTATCGTGATTTCCCGTCCTTTTCCGGGGATTATATCCTTATTGTTGCTGAAATACGATACACTTGAGGGTTCGGTCTCAAACGAATATGTAATGGGTTTGCCGTCGTCAATCCTTACGGCGACGGAATAGTGCTGTCTTCCCTTCATCGTCTTGTCATACAACAGGCGGGTCATCACTTTGACCGTTCCCTTGCCGATTATCTCAAACATCACAGGATGCGATTTTTTGGATTTGTAGTATCCGTATTCCGTTTCTCTTGAAACTAATACCATTCCGCCGGCGTGCTTTTGAGGAACATAGGAGTAATATTTTATCTTTTTCTTCGCATTTATGCGCACAAATATCAAATCCGAAGACTTTATCGTCAATTTATGCTTCCCATCTGGGATTTTTATCTGCATAACATAGGCTTTGGTTATATTATTGTATTTTGAGTGCCGGGCTTTTTTGGATTTTTTCTCATCTATCTTGATTTCTTTGATTTTGTCACCGTCAAGGTATATTTTCACCTTGGGCTTTGTGCCTGCTATTGTGCGGATATAGATTTTCCCCTCACGGACGCCGTCAATCTCAAAGGAAAGTTTTTTGTCGCATTTCCAGTAGCGGTATTTTTTCCCCGAGATTTCAAAGTAAAGTGGTTTGTGCTTGCCAGTCGGCGGAAAAACTTTAGCCCACGCCGCTACCGCAAAAACAAGTATTGCAACGATAAAAATTTTTCTGCTTCTCATAGTTTCCCCCTTGCCGTTTCATTCAAATTCTTCAAAATTTGCCGGTTGTCAAGGGCAAATGCCGGGTGTATTATTCTCTTGACCGGAAAACGAATTTCCCTTTTTTACACAGGTATGGGTGCACAGGGCGAAAAAAAGTTTGAATTGATGGGTATCCCGCCCGAAAAGTTGGGGCGCCAGTTTGAGCAAATCGGCGAGCGGAAATTCAGGGCGAAACAACTGATGAAATGGATTTACGCCCACGGAAATTTTGATTTCTCCACGATGACCGACATTCCCGTGTCTTTGCGGCAGTATCTTGCGGAGAACGCATCAATCACACTGCCCGAAATTGCCGAGGTCGCCGGGTCATCGGATGGGAGCACAAAATTTCTGTTCCGCCTTCAAGACGGCGCCTATGTGGAATCGGTCTATATCCCCGACAAAGAGCGGGGGCGCCACACAGTTTGTCTCTCCTCGCAGGTGGGATGCAAGTTCGGGTGTATTTTTTGCGCTACCGGCAAACTTGGTTTCCGCCGCAACCTGACCTCAACCGAAATCGTCGGGCAACTCTACCTCGTCCGTGAACATATCCGGGTCGGCGGAAACGACCTGACCAATGTGGTGTTTATGGGTATGGGCGAGCCGCTGGACAACCTTGACGCAGTCCTTGATGCAATCCGTGTTATGGTCGCCGATGTGGGATTCGGTCTGGGACACAGGAAAATACTGATTTCCACAGTGGGAATCCCCGAGGGAATCAGAAAAATTATGCAGACCGATGTCCGCCCCAAACTGGCGATTTCCCTCAACGCCCCCGATGATGAACTTCGCTCAAAACTTATGCCCATAAACAAAAAATACCCCATCCGCACGCTGATAGAACTGGTGCCCGAATACGCAAAGTATTCCCGGCGGTGGGTGACATTTGAATATGTGCTGTTCGGCGGGGTCAACGACTCTCTGGAGCACGCCCACAAACTCGTTCAACTTATCGCAGGGCTACCTGCCAAGGTGAACTTAATTCCCTACAACGAGGTGGAGGGAATTGAATTCCGCCGCCCGGACGACAGGGATGTTCTGCGGTTCCAGAGTTATCTTCTGGCGAACAGCATCGTCGCCACGATAAGATATTCCAAGGGGAGGGATATCCACGGAGCCTGCGGGCAGTTGGCTGGCAGGTTCGTCTTGAAGGAAAAATAACCAATCGCAGGAGGATATATGGCTGTTGTGCTGGAAAGACCCAAGCCCGGAGTGGTGATAGTCAGGGCGGAGTATTCCCCCGATGAGGTGCGGAAAAAAATTGACGAGATTGTCGCCAAATACCGGAAGGAGTTGAACATCCCCGGTTTCCGCCCCGGGAAAGCGCCGAAATCCATCATCCTGTCCCGCTATGGCGAATACATAAGGCAGGAGGTGAAGCAGGAGTTCTTGCAGAATGTGCTGGACGAGGCTGTAAAGCAGATGCCCGGGCTGGATTCCGCCCTGTTTGTGGATGAGCCCAAGGTTGGCGAAATTGAGGAGGGCAAGTCCTTCACTGTGGAGATTTACGCTGAGGTAAAGCCCGAGATTGAGGTCAAAAAATACAAGGGATTTGAGTTGGAAAAGCCCGAGGTTCCCGTTGAGGAGAGCGAGGTTGACGCCGCAATAGAGGATATTTTGTCCCGCAATGCCACTTTTGAGGAGCGCCAGCGCCCCGTTCAGGAGAACGACTATGTTGAGGTCAAATTCTCCGAGGAGGGGCAGGAACCAATCCCGATGCTTATCCCTCTTGATGACCCTGAGTTTGCGCAGTTTTTCGGCGAACTTGTGGGGAAATCCGCCGGCGATGTGGTAGAGATTGAGGCGCAGTTCCCCGAGGCTTTCCCCGACAGGCGCCTGCGAGGGAAGTCCGGCAGGTTCAAACTGGAAATAGTCAAGGTGATGGAGCAGGTCAGACCCGAGTTGAACGAGGAATTTTTCAAAAGAATCGGCAAGCCCGCCGGATACACTGCCGAGGATTTCCGTAACGAGGTCAGAGAGTTCATCAAACAGCAGAAGTCCCGTCAGTCCACCGATGAACTCCGCCGGCAGGTGGTGGAAAAACTCATCAAAGAAAACCCCGTTGAGGTGCCGGAAAAATACCTTATGTCCCGGGTTGACCAGTATATCGCCGAGCGAGTGGACCCCTCCAAGATAAAGCAGGAGGATTTGGAAAAACTGCGAAACGAACTCAAATCCAGCATCGCCGAGGAAATCACCTTTGAGTTCGTGGCGGACAAAATCGCAGAGATTGAAGAAATAAAGGTTGAGGACCGGGAGGTCCTTGATGCCGCCAGAGGGGTGCTTGTCTCTATGGGATATGACCCCAGCCTCGCCGAGCAACTCTACAAGCCGGGCACCGAGGAATTTGAGCGCCTTCGCAGGCGGGTGATACGGGACAGAGTGATTGACCTTGTTATGGCTAATTCGTCTGTGAGGAGCGTTCCGCACGACGAAAGCCGGGATGCATCCAGCCAAGATTCGGTTGAGGCGGCAGAAAACCGGGTCGGCGAAAAGAAAGATGAGCAGGAATAAAATTTACATCGCTGCGCTGATTTTTGTGGTTTTTCTGACCTATATGCCGTCCCTGTGGGGCGGCTTTGTTTTTGACGACAAAATTCTTATGTCCAGCCCGATAATTCAGCGTGCCAGTCTGCCCCGGGTTGTGCTTGCAAGTATAAAGGATATTTTGGGGGCGAAGCACCAGAACTACTGGCGCCCGCTGGCGGTTGCCTCCGTCTGGCTTGAACACAAACTCTACGGCAAAAGACCCCTGTTCTACAAAATTGACCAGATGCTGCTTCACTTTCTTGCGGCGCTTCTGGTATGGTTTGTGTCCCGAAAGGTTCTGCGGGAGAAATTTGCGGTTCCCGGCGGGCGTGCAGAAACTCTGGCGTATCTTGTTGCATTGATGTGGGCGGCTCATCCCTCGCACTGCGAGGTGGTCGCCACAGTGTCCGGGCGCTACGATATCTTTGCCGGAATCTTTGTTCTGATTGCGTTCTATCTGTTTTTGCGGGCGGAAGAGGAAAAAAATCTTCGCCGGCAGGATTTTATTATCGCCGCCACCGGCGGGGTTTATCTTCTGGGGCTTTTGTCCAAGGAAGCGGCGGCGCCACTGCCGATATTTTTGCTGACCCTGCTTTTGTTCCCGCAGTTTTCAAAAAAGACCGTCCTCAAAACCGCCGGTTTTATGCTGATTGTATTCTTTGCGCTGTATTTTCCCGTCCGGCAGTCAATTTTGGGCGACACCGGGCAGATTTTCCGCCATCAGCATTTCTGGGGCGGGCTGTTCAACACCCCCTATCTTCTGGCAAAATATCTTCAACTTTTGATTGTCCCGTATTTCCCCCGTCCGGTGTATTTCATTGACATCTTCACCATCGCCCTTGACCTGCGCACAATTTTGTCGTGGATTATATTTGCCCCCTTCGCCGTGATTGTGGTGTATTCGCTTATAAGACGCACCGCCGAGGGTTTTGGGTTTCTGTGGTATCTCGTCTTCATCGCCCCGGTGATGGGAATTTTCTATGTCGCTGGCACAATTGTGGCGGAAAGATTTTTGTATATTCCATCGGTTGGTTTTTTCGTGGCGCTGGTGCATTATTTGGAGCGGAGGTATCTGAAACATACTCTCGCCAAAATTTTGTTGGGGATATATCTGCTCTCGTGGATGATTACCGGGTTTGTCTATATCAATACGGCTTGGACGACCCAGCGAAAGATAGCCGAATATACGATGAAACACTGTCCGAACACGGAAGTGGGCTATCTTTTGGGCGCCGTTGACGCCATAAAAAGCGGCGAGCCCGAGCGGGCAATTGAGTATCTTCGCCAGTGCGCCGCGCAGGTTGGGATTTACTCTGATGATTTCTGCCGCCCTATGGCTCTTGCCCAGACGATGATTGGCGACACCGACTCTGCGATTTACTGGTATCGGCGTGGTCTGGCGGCAAAACCCGATGACCCGCAGTTTCACAACAACCTCGGCGTTTTGCTTTTAGACAGAGGGATGGCGGATTCCGCCCGGATTCACTTTGAAAGTGCCCTGCGGTCGGACTCAACCTATGTGCCGGCGTATAAAAGTTTGATTAGATATTATTTACTTAGGGGCGATACGACCTCGGCGGAGCGAGTGTATGGTGTTATGCAACGCATTATCAGTCAACAGGTTGACATCCCGGGGGCAAAAAAATTGCAGAAGTAAAAAATTTTCCTTGCCCAATTTTGAGGATTGTTTTTATAGTTTTCGGAATTTCCCACAACCACACAGGAAGGAGGGCAAAATGAAAGTCCGCATTGATGAGGAGACCTGCATCGCCTGTGGTGTTTGTTCGTCCATTTGCCCCGACGCTTTCCAGCCGAGGGAGGAGGACGGAATTGCCGTCGTTATCGCCTCTGAGGAGGAACTTGACCAACTGGACTGCGTGCAGGAGGCGGTTGACAGTTGCCCCGTTCAGGCGATAATTGTTGAGGAATGACAAAAACCCGGGGAAAAGGGGGATTCCCGCCAGAATTTGTGGAGCGGGTTATTGAGTCCGTTGACCCGATTCAAATTTATGGCAGATATACCAACTTAAAGAGGTCTGGCAAAAATTTTCGGGGGCTGTGTCCCTTTCACAGAGAGAAAACGCCCAGTTTCTATGTGGACCCGGATAGGGGGCTGTTCTACTGTTTCGGGTGTGGCAAGGGCGGAAATGTCATAACATTTTTGATGGAAAAAGAGGGGCTTTCGTTCCCCGAGGCGATAGAATTTCTCGCCCGTGAGGCGGGAATCCCCATCCCCGAAAGACGAACTTTCTCGCCCCAGATCCAGAGCCTTCACGACGCCCTGGAGGCCGCCCACAATTTTTTTTATGAAAGACTTTTCTCCCCCGAGGGTCAGCGGGGTCTTGACTACCTTGCAGAGCGGGGAATTTCTGCGAATTTTGCCCGCCAGTTTCGGTTCGGCTGGGCACCGGATGCCTGGGACAGTTTGAAAAAGTTTGTTGAGCGCAGGGGACTTCCCCTCAAACCTTTCGTTGATGTCGGTCTTCTGATTGAGAACCCGGAGAACAAATCCCATTATGACCGCTTCCGTGGCGGCGTGATAATCCCGATTTACGGGACATCGGGCAGGATTGTCGGGTTTGGTATGAGGGCGCTTGACCCCGGCGATGGTCCAAAATACATCAACAGCCCCGACTCGCCGGTGTTCCACAAAAGCGAAATCCTGTTCGGCTTGGATAGAGCGCGGAAAGCAATCCGCAAACTTGGCTATGCGGTGTTGGTTGAGGGATATTTTGATGTTCTCTCGCTGTGGCAGGCGGGGATTGAAAATGTTGTGGCGTCCTGCGGGACCGCTTTCACGGCACAGCACGCCCATCTTCTGGCGAGGTTCACCAAGAAGGTGGTGGTGTTCTACGATGGCGATTCCGCCGGGCTGAAGGCGACATATCGTGCGCTGAAAATGCTGCTTTCT
>JAMOPH010000384.1 GCA_027064665.1 bacterium
TTGAGACGATGCCCGGGATTGAGTATGAGGTCTATCGCAGCGAGGAAGGGGGCGATTATCAACTTCTTTCCCCACTGCCAATCAAAAGCGTAACTCCGGTTTGGGAGGAAACAGAGCGCAACGATGTCTCCGACTGGGGATTTTACCTTATCGCCAAACCCGTGGACGAAAAGCACAAACTGGTTGACCTGCAGGTGGTAAAACTGACCGATGAGAACCGGGATTCCCTGCTCAAACTTGGCGCCGAAAAAATTGTGAGGGTGGAGTTTGAGGTTCCGCCGCCGGAGAAACTCAAACAACTGCCCAACTATTTCTGCGAGAGGGAATTCTATCAGGTCATTGCGGACACAAGCATTCTGAACAAGCCACAGCCCTCATCGGTGCCGGCGGAGGCACTCAAACAGTTTGGAGTGGACATACCCGTCTCCGGCAATGTTGGGGTTGAGATCTCCGCCGACGAGAGCGAAAAAGAATTTGTCGCCAGAGGCAACCGCATTGTCCCCGCCGACTCGGAAAATTCCTCGTTTCTGGCTAAATACGGCAAAAAAATCACATCCATCGTCACAGAGAAGGCAAGATACACGGTAAAATGGGACGATTTCACCCTTCCCGACCGTGGCACAGAGCCCGGCAAAAAGTATAAGTATAAAATAAGGCTCTATCAGGTCAAAAAGCCGATAAAGAAAGTGTTCACCGAGAGCGAAGAGGTGGAAATTGTCCCCAAGAACGAGCCGCCGTTCGCTCCAACATCCTCGGTGGTGCTGTATGATACCACCAAAAACGAGTTTGTGGTTCACTTCAAATATTCCCCCGATGTCGCCGGTTTGAAGGATAATTTTGACGCAGAAAAGTTCGTCATATTTATCACCGACTCCGCCGACAGCGAGTGTCAGAGCGGCAAACCTATAGACACCGTTGGGGCAAGTTGGAAGGTGGCGAAGGAGAAAATTTCCGAGCCGCTGGGCGGAGTGTATATTGAGGTTATTGACACCGCCGGGCAGAGCGCCCGCACAAATCTTTTGAGGATTGTCCGCTCCTCGTTTGAGACACCGCCGATTCCAAAGGGTCTCCATGTATGCGACAACGAAAACGATAACGGCACAAAAGTCGCTATGCGCTGGGGTCCGCCGGAACTTGCCGTGGGATATATAGTTGAACCTCTTTTGCCCAAGACGAAAACCGTTGAACTGTCGGATAAGAACCTCTATCTGGTCAGGACAGAATCCGGCGACACAGTGATACAACTTCCCGACACTGCCGAAATCCCCGCCGGTGCGCACAAAATTCTGTCGCTGTCGTATTCCCTTCCCGGCGACCAGAGGGTCCTGAAAATAGAATATGATATGAGGGTCAATTCCGAGGACAAGGCGCTGTATCCGGAGTTTGTGTTTGATGGCACCAAAAAGCCCGACCCGGATGTCTCCGGAATGATAAAGTTTGACAAAGTTGAGAACAAAAAATACAAACTCAAAGGCTGGATAGTAAAGACCAACGGCGGCAGACTGACCAATCCCGAGGCAAATGTTGAGATGGAGATTGATGCGACCAAAGTTCACAGTGTGGAGGTTCCCACTCCGCCGTATGTGTATTTCATCTACCGTGCGCCGGCTAAATACAAGGACCAGTGGTATCGCTATGAGTTGGTCGGTGTCAGAGGTGCAGACTCAAGGGAGTTCATTGATGTGGTGAAAAAGCCCGAGGAGGAGGGCAAAAAATCCGAGCAGAAAAAGGGCGAGGAGGTCAAGGATTTCGTGTATCTTGTGCAGGTGATGGGTCCCGATGGGTTTGTGGTGTATTCGGATGTTCTGGGTCCTGTTGAGCCTGTGGGCAACTGGTTCCACCGGAAAAAGATGGTAGTGTTTATTGCCACGGTGATATTTGTTGCGGTGGCGCTGTATTTCTTCTATCACGCAAAGAAAGGCAGGGAATTTTATATCCGCCCGATTGCCGGAATTGTGCATATTGAGGAGGCGCTCGGTCGTGCCACGGAGATGGGAAGACCGATTATCTATGTCACTGGACTTGGGGCTATTGACCAGTTGGCGACCCTTGCGTCAATAACGATTCTTGGGCGTGTGGCGCGCAAGGCTGCTGAATACCAGACAAAACTTCTGGTTCCGTGCTACGACCCGGTGGTTATGATTGTGGCGCAGGAGACCGTGCGCAACGCCTATATGGATGTCGGGCGCCCGGATTTGTATAAGGAGGAAAATATATTCTACATCGCTGCCCAGCAGTTCGCCTATGCGGCGGCAGTATCTGGGCTTATGATAAGGGAGAAATCCGCCGCCAATTTCTTCATCGGGCAGTTTTTTGCCGAATCGCTGATTCTGGCAGAAACTGGTGCCTCAACCGGCGCAATTCAGGTCGCCGGAACCGACGATATGACCCAACTGCCGTTTTTCATCACCGCCTGCGATTATACCATCATCGGTGAGGAACTTTATGCCGCATCGGCTTATATGTCCAACGACCCGATGCAGAAGGGTTCGCTCAAAGCACAGGACTTTTTGAAGGCAATTGAAATGATTATCATAGTCCTGGGCACTGCCGCCGTCACCGGCGGTATGTGGTGGTTCAAGAAAATGTTTGAGGTCGTGGGGGAATAATATAAGGAGGATATAGTATGTTCTGGAAGAAGCAATTGCCTCTGATAATTGTGTTTGTGATGGGTGTTGTGATGGCGGTTCAGTATTTTGTGCCGCATCAGGCTTCGGAATGGGTCTACAACACCTATCTAAAATGGGGTATTACTATCGGTATTTTTGGGGCGGTTTTGGGGTATTTTAGTTTCTTCCGTGTTCATGTGGTAAAAATAGTCAAAAAAGCACCGGGATGGGGCTATTCTGTCATCACAATAGTGTGCACAATTATAATGCTTCTTGCCGCCGCTCTTGACGGAATGGGAACCGGAAGTTATTATATGAAGATTTACCTCTACACTTCCGCTGCGATTAACGCCACAGTGTTCTCGCTTCTGGCGTTTTACATATCCTCGGCGGCGTATCGTGCGTTCAGGGCTCGCTCAACTCAGGCTGTGGCGCTTCTGCTGGCGGCAATCATCGTGATGCTGGGACGGGTTCCCATCGGAAACTATGTCAGTTTCTGGACGGCGTTCCATCTTCCCTCAATCAACGCAATTTCCCAGTGGATACTCAATGTTCCCAATATGGCTGCCAAGAGGGCTATCGCTCTGGGGGTCGGTCTCGGCTCGCTTCTGATGACCCTCAAACTTATCCTTGGAATTGAAAGAACCTATCTGGGCAGTGAATAATATAAAGGAGGGATATAGATGACTTTCTGGGAAAAACTTGAGAAACTTGACCGAAGGATAATCTATGCGATAATCACTCTGGCTGTTGTTCTGCCGTTTTTCTTCCGGATGGGGCTGCCGATTTCGGTCTCTCCCGAGGTCAAGGCTGTTTACGATTACATTGACAATCTCTCCCCCAATGATGTGGTCTTCATCTCCGGCGATTATGACCCTCAGGTTGATGCTGAGTTGACTCCGATGTTTGAGGCGATTGTCCGCCACTGCTTTGAGAAAAATGTGAAACTTGTGGTGGCTAATGTTTACAATCCTCAGGGTGTGGGGCTGGTTGAGCCGAGGCTGAAAAAACTGGCGCAGGAATACAAGAAGGTCTACGGGGTTGACTATGTGTTTCTGGGATGGAAATACGGCGCCTCACTGCTGATAATGAAGATGGGGCAGGATTTCAAGAGTGCGTGGGAGGTTGACTACTACAACACCCGCCTTGAGGACCTTCCCCTGACGAGCAGAATCCGCAACTACGATGACATTGCTCTTGTGGTGGACCTGACCGGAAGCGGTGCCTATATCAGTTGGATATATTACGCCTATGTGCAGTATAAGCAGAAAATCGCCGCCGGGATAACCGCCGTTATGGCTGCGGATTCGTATCCGTATCTTCAGGCTGGGCAGTTGATAGGGCTTTTGGGAGGTCTTCGTGGCGCCGCAGAATACGAGCAACTTATCCACCATCCCGGGCTGGCTTCCGTGGGTATGGAGGCACAATCCTGGGCTCATGTGGCGATTATTCTGTTCATTATAATGGGCAATCTCGGATACTTTATGACCAGAAGGAAAAAATAAAATGGAAAATAAGGAGGTAATCCTATGCATATAACGACGGACCCGTGGGTATGGGTGGCATTTTTCTTCACACTGTCAGTCTATACATTTTTGTGGAAGGATAATTTCCTCTACAAAATTGCCGAGCATGTGACCGTTGGAGTTGGTATGGGATTCGCCATTGCTCTGTGGTGGCAGCAGACGGTTATCGGGCAGTTCTGGATTCCCCTGAAAACCGACTTCGCCCACAATTTCCACCTGATTGTTCCCGCCATTATGGGATTGATGATGGTTACCCGTGTTATCCCCCGGTTTGCGTGGATGTCCCGCTATGCTCTTGCGTTCACCATCGGTGCCGGCGCAGGACTTGGACTGCCCCGTGTTATTCAGGCGAGCATCCTTCAGCAACTTTCCGCCACCCTGCTCCCGATTAATTTTACCGCCCACGGCTTGGGATACAACCTTATTATATTTATCGGCGTTCTCTCGGGATTGATTTACTTCTTCTTCTCCAAGGAACACAAGGGAGTTATCGGCGGTATCGCAAATATCGGAATCTGGTTTCTGATGGTCGGTTTCGGCGCCACCTTCGGATACACCGTGATGGCTCGTCTGTCGCTGTTTATTGGAAGAGTGCTGTTTATTCTCAAGGATGTTCTCGGAATGCAACTTTCTTGATTTATGAGACAAATCTTTGCCATAATTTTCCTCGGGGTCGTGCTTTCGACAACTTTTGCAGTTGATGAACCCTTTTCCCCCGAGGAGATAAAGATGATTTTGGTAAATTCGTTCTCCCCGCCGCCGCAGTATTACGACAGTGCCCTCGTGCGGGCAGAATCCGCCGTAAAGTATGCGGTCATTGACACTCCCGTGGTGGCGGTGGTCAACTGGGTCTTCGCCTGCGACCAGCGAAAAATTTTCCGCCTTGACAGCGTGTCGGTCAAATCTGTGGCGGTGTTCTCCGCATCCGACGGCAAGTGGTTCCCGGTGGAAAGGCAGGATGTGCTCTCCGAACAAAACCTGCAGGATTTGGGAAAAATTTTGCTCTATCCCTTTTTCCTTGCGAGGAAAAATTTTGCCGGCTATTCGCTCTCCGTTTTGAAAAAGAAGGTCGTGATTGACGATATTGAGTGCTACAAGGTGAAGGTCAAGCCCAGAAAGGAGGACAACGACGAGGAGAGCCCGTTTTATGGGTATTTCTACATAAGCGATGAAGACCATCCCCGCCCTGTGCGGTTTGAGCACCGGCGCAAAAGTACCACGGGAGTCTCGCTTATCAGATGGGATTTTGCCAAACTTGACGTGATAGACTGCTACTTCCCCGAAAGAGTTCTGATAGGCGTGGAGGCGCAGATGTGCGACTACGATTTTGGTGCGCAGGTGCGCATAAGTATGGGGCGAATGGAAGGCGTATCAAAGTTCAACGACAGAGGGGGGAACGCAGGTGGAACCACGCAGTAGCATAACCTATCTTGACAACGGCGCCACAAGTTATCCCAAGCCAGAGGGCGTTATTGAGGCGTATGTGGATTATGCGAAAAATGTCGGTGCCAGCCCCGGCAGGGGAACCTATGAGCCCGCAGAAATCGCCGAGGAAAAAATTGACGCCACCCGGGCGCTTGTGGCAAAACTTCTGGGGGCGGAATCGCCCGAAAGAATCATCTTCACCAAAAACGCCACAGAGTCGCTCAATCTCGTTTTCTTCGGGCTTTTGCAGCCGGGGGATAAGGTCGTCACCACCCGGATGGAGCACAATGCTGTCCTTCGCCCGCTGAACGAACTTGAGCGCCGGGGCGTGATTGAGATAAAGTGGGCATCGCTCACCCCCGATGGGCGCCTTGACCTTGAGCATCTGTTTGAACTTGCCGATGACCCCAAAGTTCGCCTTGTGGCGACCACCGGAATCGCCAACACCACCGGAGTTATCGTGCCGTTCTGGGAAATCGGCAGATTCTGCCGGGAGCGGGACATACTCTATCTTGTTGATGGCGCCCAACTTGCGGGGGTGTATCCTGTCAATGTGGTGGAGGACAACATTGACCTTCTGGCGTTCACCGGACACAAGGGGCTTTACGGAGTCCCTGGCACCGGCGGACTGTATATCCGTGAGGGGCTGGAGCACAAAATCAACCCGCTTCTGTGGGGCGGAACAGGAATTTTAGGCGACCTTCCCGGTATGCCCGACCAACTTCCCATAAAGTTTGAGGCGGGGACGCCCAACACCCCGGGAATTGTTGCTCTCGGCGAGGGGGTCAGATGGGTTCTTGAGACCGGCGTGGAAAAAATCCACGAGCACAAGCGCCAACTGCTCTCTGTGATGCTTGACAGACTG
>JAMOPH010000385.1 GCA_027064665.1 bacterium
CTCATCAGGGACAGATTGCCGAGCGACAGGGAACATCAGCAGTTGGGGTCATTCCCCTGCGGCGATATCCCACCACGACAGGACAGGATTTTTGTTAGCCCTCACCTCATCCAATCTGCGGACAGGTGTGTTGTGCGGCGCCTCCTTCAGAATCTCCGGGTTTTCCTCTGCCTCACGGCGGATTTGAATCATCGCCTCGGCGAATTTCTCAATGTCCTCGGTGGACTCGGTCTCGGTGGGCTCAATCATCAGCGCCTCGTGGACAATCAGCGGGAAATATATGGTCGGGGCGTGGAATCCGAAATCCAGCAGGCGCTTGGCGACATCAAGCGTCTTGATGCCATATTTTTTGAGGAACTCGCCCGACAGGACGAACTCGTGCATAGGCGTGGCATCGTAGGGAAGTTCATAGTGCTCCCGCAGAAGCGCCAGCAGATAGTTTGAATTGAGTATGGCGCCTTCACTCACTCTGCGGAGACCATCGGCGCCGAGGGTGAGAATGTAGGCATACGCCTTGACCATCACGCCGAACGCTCCCCAGAACGCCTGCACCTTGCCGAGGGAATTCGGGCGGTCAAAGTCAAGATGATACTCGCCGTTCCGGTGAACCACGACGGGCTTGGGCAGAAATTCCGCAAGGTGTTCTTTTACCGCCACAGGACCGGAACCGGGACCGCCGCCGCCGTGGGGCGTGGAAAATGTCTTGTGCAGGTTGTAGTGAAGGGCATCAACACCGAAATCTCCGGGGCGGGCAATCCCCAGAAGTGCGTTCATATTGGCGCCGTCCATATACAACTGCGCCCCGACATCGTGAAGCATATCAGCCACACGCTTTATGTCCTTCTCAAAAATCCCGAGGGTATTGGGGTTGGTAACCATAAGCGCCGCAAGGTCCTCGTTCAGATGGGGTTTGAGTGCCTCAAGGTCAATCCTGCCGTCGGGACCGGACTTTATCTCCACGGGCTCCCAGCCGGTGAACACAATGGACGCAGGATTTGTCCCGTGGGATGAGTCCGGGATGACGACCTTTTTTCTGGGGTTTCCCTGCGCCTCGTGATACCTGCGGATGGTCATAAGACCGGTGAATTCGCCGTGGGCGCCCGCCGCCGGCTGAAGAGTGATGGCATCCATCCCGCCTATCTTGCAGAGAAGTTCGCCCAGATGCGCCATAAGTTTGAGCGCCCCCTGCACGGACGACTCCGGCGCAAGAGGATGAAGATTCAAAAATCCGGGGAGTGCGGCAAGGCGCTCGTTGATTTTGGGATTGTATTTCATCGTGCAGGAGCCGAGCGGATAAAAGCCCCTGTCAACATTGTGGTTTTTGACCGACATATTGACAAAATGGCGCACAATCTGGGGCTCTGCCACCTGCGGAAGACCTATCTTGCCACGGCGAACCATCCTTTCGGGCAAATCATCGGTGATTTCCCTCTGCGGAACACCGCTTTCGGGAAGTTTGGTGCCGATTCGTCCCTCTTTCTCTATTTCCCACAGAAGTTCGGACATACCTATCCCCCTTTATTTGTCGTCGTGAGGCTGAAGATACTTTTGATACTCCTCTCTATCCAAAATCACAGATATTGCCTTCTGGATAGTGGGGTCGTTGGGGACATCCACCACACGGTAGCGCTCTTTTTCGCCCCATATAGCCTGAACAATCTGGCGCTTGATTTCCCGCTTTATGAAGTCCTTGCTGCGCTCAAAGTCAAGTTCGTCCTCCTTTTTCATCTGCTGTTTGAGTTGGTCAAGTATCCGGCGGGTTTCCTCGGTGATTGTGTCCTCCTGCGCCACAGAATCAATCTGCTCAAGAAGGATATCTATTCTGGATTTGTATTCAAAGTTTTTCTCCTTGATGAACTTGCGAAATTCCTCCACAAGTTTGTCGGAGACTTCAAAGTCCGGTGAGGTAAATTCCTTTTTGTGGTCAGCGAGATAGTGGACGGCGAACTCAAAGAACAAGCCCTTGCGCAGAAGGTCAACCTCAAGTTTGTTGAGTTTGGGCGGTTCAAACTCAATATCGGGGGTGATTCCGCCGCCGCCGTAGACCTTTCTGCCGTTTTCGGTGTAGTATACGGGCTTTTCCTTCTCCTCTGTGGTGTCGGTATCCGCCGGGGTCGTGGAGAAATCCCACGGGTCAAGTGTGTCGGGATTCCAGTTGAGGGTATCGGTTATGATTGCAGATCTGGGATTATGGAGATAATCCTCTTTCTGGATACATCGCCCGCTGGGGATGTAGTATTTGGCGGTGGTTATCTTGAGGGCGGTTCCCTCATCAAGGGGTCTTATTGACTGGACGAGTCCCTTGCCGAAGGTAGGCTGTCCGAGGATTAGTCCCCGGTCGTGGTCCTGAATTGCCCCGGAGACAATTTCTGATGCCGAGGCACTTCCGCCGTCAACGAGCACCACCAACGGTCCCTCTGGATACTCCCCCTCAAAATCGGTGTAGTATTCCCGGGATTGATATATAGTGCGCCCCTTGGTGAACACCACCAGCGAATTTTTGTGCAAAAACTGTCCAGCCACCTCAACAGCCTGAGACAGCAATCCCCCAGGGTTGCTCCGCAGGTCAAGTATGATGCCTTTTGCCCCCTGAGATTTGAGGTCTTTCAGTGCTTTTCTCACCTCATCGCCGGCAAGTTCGGAAAACTGCGTCAGGCGGATATATCCCACACCCTCTTTGGTCATCCCATAGTAGGGCACGGGCTTAATCTCAATGATATCCCTGACGATGGTAACATCAAAGGGTTCGGGTTCGCCCTCCCGCTGGATTGTGATTGTGACCTTGGTTCCCGGTTCTCCCCGGAGTTTAGTGACTGCCTCTTCCACCGTAATCCCCTTGGTGGATTTACCCTCAATTTTTATAATCCTGTCCCCTGCCTGAATTCCCGCACGGTATGCCGGCGTGCCCTCAATCGGCGCAATAACCGTGAGCCAGTTGTCCCTGATTCCGATTTGAATTCCGAGTCCGCCGAATTTCCCCCGGGTGTCAACCTGAAGTTCCTTATACTGCTTCGGCGTATAGAAAACCGTGTGTGGGTCAAGGGTTGAGGTCATTCCGTCAATCGCGCCCTTTATGAGTTTGCGGTAGTCTATTGGGTCAACATAGTCGGTGTATATAGCCGTGAGGACACGGTTCATCAGTTTAATCTGCTTCAGGATGGTGGTGTTGGTTGAGGCGAACAGAACTGTAACCACCGCAAAAAGCCCAACAACCAGCGTTATTTTTAGGACTCGTCTATTCATATAAACCTCCGTCTGATTTCAATTAGATTTTTTCAAGCAATATCAATCTGTATTTTTTTGACGAGATAGTTTTAACAAGATTTTTCAATTTTTCGTAATCCTTTGGAGAAATCCTTTTGGCATTATAGGTCAATCTGACAGAAATCTGGCAGGTATTATCCCCGTATTGAGACGACAGGTGAAGTTCCCCCACACTGTTTTTCAGATTTATAGTTGGCGGAACATAGGCAATCCTGTAGCCAGTCGGGATTTCAATGTTGTAATTCTTCTCAAAAGTCTGGGTGATGCCCACAAAGATGGGGAACTTCCTTTTATCCGCCGATACATCGGGGATATGGAATATCTGGAACGGGGAATGCGGCAGCCACAGAATAGCCATATCGCCCTGAGTCACAAGGTAGTTTTCCGCCCTGAATGGAATCTCAATTTTCGCCTCGCCGGTGTTTTTGTTCATTCCCTCAATGGCGAAATCTCCATCAAGTTTGGCGCCATCGGACACATTTGAGACGGCACGCTCAATTTTCTGCTTTGTCTTTGAGCGCTTGGCGTGGCGGAACATAGCCCGCAGTGAACCGGCAAGGTCTCCGAAGGCGGTCGTTATGACCTTTCCGGAAAGGTTGCCCGAGGCATCAAAACTGAGGGCGTAATTGAACAGAACCTTGTTATCGTCGGGCCCGAAGGGCGGCACCGGGACAAGGGATTCCCTGCCCGGGGCTATCACAAAGGCTTTTTCGCCCTGTGCCGCACCGATATGCCCCGGCGGAGCATACTCGGACATAGGGTCCAAGAAAATCCATTTCCCGTCAACTTTAGCCTTCACCACGACCTTTGAGAACTGATGAACTGTTGGGAAATTAACGATTTTTGCTCCAGCGTCAGAAATCAACGCTGGAACCGCCTCAACTCCCGCCGCCTTCAGCATCGCAATCAAAAGGGCGGACAAATCACGGCTGTCGCCGTAGCCGTTTTTGAAAACCGCTCCCGCCGGGTTCGGACGATATCCCACCTCGTTTGGGTTGAGGTTGACCTTGTTGAATTTCTCCTGAATATAATAGAGGATTTCCTCCATCGCCTCTTTTTTGGATTTCCCGGCAGAAAGGGATTCCGCCACAGCGCTGACGGCGCTGTCGGGTATTGTGGACTGCGAGAACAATCCGGCGACAAATTCTGCCTCATCGGTCCAACTGCGGGAGGCGGAATACAGAACCGTCGGGAATATCTCCCGAAGCGGCGGCATTTGAGATTCCATCTCCGCACCGGGATAATCGGTGATTGTCCACGAGACCACGCCGCCGGAAAGTTTGGGTTTCGGCGCCCCGGAAATTGACTTATAGTTCACACTCCCCACATCCGAGGCGACAGCGAAATACACCTTCCGGACAGGCTGTTCGCCAACAAGCACTTCCATCCCGCCGAAGGGAACCGGGAAATCCTTTTTAGTTCTGATGATGTAATGCACCTCAATCACCGAGCCCTCATCAAAGGCGGGGAGAGAGATGACCCTCTGGGTAAATTTGCCGTATTTGGTCGCCTCGGAATATCCCGGAGCGGTTATATCGTTTATCTCGGTGGAGTCCGCCGGGAATACACCCTCATCGTTTATCGTTCTGGCACGGAGAATTTCAACATCCTGATAATCCGCATTGTAGAAGATTTTATAGTTTGATAGGCGCTTTTTCCCACGGTAGGTGTATGCCTTGGCGAGAAAATATACCTCCCTCGTCCATCCTGAGGCTGTCTGCCGGACCACAGTGCTGTCGGTGATTATATAATACGAGGCGTTCGGGAACTGTGAGTGGTCAGGAACCGCATCTATCAGTTTGCGCAACTCCGGCGATACCACGGTGTCGGCGGAAAAATCCACCGCACCCGCCAGCGCAACAAAGACCGCAATTATTAAAATTATCTTTTTCATATCATCCCCCTTATCTTATTTAGTGAGAAACAGCATACCTTTCTCGGAATTTTTGTAATCTGCCACCGCTTTTCTAAACCCCGGATAATCCCTCAGTGGAATATCAACATCATTCAAACTCAATGAACAATGATATTTCAGAAGATTTCCCTCAATTGAATACTCCATATTGTAATCAAAATACTTTGTATCTATTTTCACAGGCTCCGGAATGCTTTTGGCTTTATATGAAGATGGCAGTTCTATTGTCTCGGTTATATCAGAACTCAGCGTATACATAAATCTAAGCGGGAATTTTCTGTCCTCAAGTTTGGTATACTCTTCAATTGTGCTTTTCATAATATCAAATGTGTGCTGCGCACAGGGGGCAGAGAGCAGAAGATACTTTCCGGCAGGAACCGCATAGTCCGGAATCTCGTATTTTATCGTCAGTTTGGCGGGAACATCAAGATTTTTTACATCCTCGGGCTCAAGGATGAAGGTGTCCAGTTTTGCGTTAGGGTCAACAGCAGAAATCAACTGGCGCACCAGTCTTTTAATATCGTCCGGGCTTAGAAATTCCGCTATCTGCCTTAATGCAAGGTCATAAATCCCGTTGCCGGAAATCTCAACCGTGCTTTTGAGGTTCCCATCCGCATCAATTTTGGATTTTGCATTTATAACCCCGTGATTTTTCTCCGGACCGATGAGGGGGAAATAATGCAGGTCCTCCCCCTCTTTGGTGAGAATCAGATATCCCCGCTTGCTGTAGTATCCCGGAAGTTCATCGGATATGTCTACGGTCTCGTCAATGAAGTATTTTTCGCCGTTCCGAGTAATCGCCACGGCAATTTGATGGTTGAACTGGTTCGTGGCAACATCATAGAGAACATCATCCATCGGATTGGTCAGGACATTGTAAGCCTCAATTCCGGCGGCACGAAGCATAGCCACGCCCAGAGCAGCTTTGTCCTTGCACACGCCAGCCCGAGCCCTGAAGGTCTCGTTCACATCGTGGGGGGTTATTCCCTCCTTGTCGCCGAGGGAGAGCCCGATATATCTGACATCCTGCGCCACCCATCTGGCGATTGCCTTTATTGAATCAATCTCGGTTTTGCAGGTTTCCACCAGCGCCTTTACGGTCTTTTTCAAATCTGGGTCGGTGATTTTCATCGGCGGCTCGGTCACCTCCCACGCTTTGCGGGAAAGTTCTTTCCAGGTGACATTGGAGAACATCATAATGGGGATA
>JAMOPH010000386.1 GCA_027064665.1 bacterium
GGATGCATTCTAATGCCTTGAGTCTGCCGTTCTCATCGGCGATTGCCTTCACCGGCGCCGCGAGGAACTCAAACTTGACGCCCTCTTTTGCCGCCTCCTCAATCTCCATATCGTGGGCGGGCATCTCCTTGCGGGTCCGGCGGTAGAGAATCGTGACCTCATCGGCGCCCAGACGCACGCTGGAACGGGCGCAGTCTATCGCCGTGTTCCCGCCGCCGACAACGATAACCCTGCCCTTGATGTCCTTGATATTCCCGCGCTCAATATTTTCCAGATACTCAATTCCCGACAAAAATCCCTCAATAGTGTCTTCGCCCTCAATTCCCATCGGGCGGTTCTTCTGGCAGCCGATTCCGATAAAGACCGCATCGTAGTTCTTCTTGAGTTCAGCGAGGGTGAAGTCGCGTCCCAGCGCCTTATTGTAGTGAATTTTGACGCCAAGTTCGGTGATTCGGGAAACCTCGGTGTCAATAACATCGGCGGGAAGACGATACTGCGGAATTCCGTAGCGGGTCATTCCGCCGTGGCTGGGCTTTTCCTCAAAGATTTCCACCTGATAGCCCTTCTGCGCCAGATAGTATGCACAGGTCAGCCCGGCAGGACCCGCACCCACCACAGCGATTTTCTTGTCCAGGATTTCCTTCGGCTTGGGCGCGTGATAGGGATTTCCGCTTGCCTCGTCCTTGTCGGAGGCGTAGCGCTTGAGGTAGTCAATTCCCACGCGCTCGTCAACGAGGTTCCGCCGGCAGGCGTCCTCGCAGGGGCGGGTGCACACTCTCCCGCAGATTGCCGGAAGCGGATTGTTCTCCTTGATAAGCCGAACTGCCTCGTGGGGCTGTTGCGCCGCGATAAACGCAATATATCCCTGCACATCCACATTTGACGGGCAGGTGAGTTTACACGGCGCGATACAATCCGCGTAGTGGTTGGACAGGAGCAGTTCCAGCGCAGTCTTGCGGGCGGAGCGGATTTCCTCGGAATCGGTGATTATCTTCATTCCATCGGCGACCGGCGTGGCGCAACTGGGCACAAGGTTCGGCTTCCCCTCAACCCTGACCACGCACATAAAACAACTTCCATACGGCTTGAGGCGCTCATCGTGGCAGAGGGTAGGGATATCGTTTATCCCCACCGAGCGGCACGCCTCCAAAATCGTCATTGAGGAATCAACCTCGTATTCCTTCCCATTGATTGTAATTTTGACCTTGTCCATAGTTCCCTCACTCCACTTTTATTGCGTCAAAGTTACACACCTGATAACACATCCCGCACTTGATGCACTTTTCCTGGTCAATAGTGTGCGGTTTGCCCCGTTCGCCGGAGATGGCTCCAGCGGGGCATTTGAGGGCGCAAAGGGTGCAGCCCGTGCATTTATCCTCAATGATGGTGTATGTCAGAAGCGGGCGGCACACCTTGGCGGGGCACTTCTTGTCGTAGATGTGCGCTTCATACTCGTCGCGGAAGTATTTGAGGGTCGTAAGAACCGGGTTGGGTGCGGTCTGACCGAGTCCGCAGAGGCTTGTGGTCTTGACCTTGTAGGCGAGTTCCTCAAGTTTATCAATGTCTTCGGGTTCGCCCTCGCCATTGGTGATTTTCTGCAGAATCTCAAGCATCCTCTTAGTGCCGATTCGGCAGAATGTGCACTTCCCACAACTTTCGCGCTGGGTGAATTCCAAGAAAAACTTTGCCACATCCACCATACAGGTGTCCTCGTCCATCACCACCAGACCGCCGGAGCCCATAATTGCGCCGGTGGCGGTGATTGACTCGTAGTCAATAGGCGTGTCCCACAGTTCCACCGGGATACATCCACCGGAGGGTCCCCCCATCTGGACGGCTTTGGGTTTTTTCCCGCCGGGGATTCCGCCGGCGACATCAAAAATCAGTTCGCGGATTGTCATTCCCATCGGGATTTCCACCAGACCGCCGCGGGCGATTTTCCCCGCAAGGGCGAACACTTTGGTGCCCTTGGACTTTTCGGTGCCCATCGCGGCGAATTTTTCGGCGCCGTTGAGAATTATCCACGGAACATTGGCGTAGGTCTCCACATTGTTGATATTGGTGGGCTTGCCGAAAAGTCCTTTCTGCGCGGGATACGGCGGACGAACTCTTGGCATTCCTCGCTTGCCCTCAATTGACTGCAACAGCGCCGTTTCCTCTCCGCAGACAAACGCGCCGGCGCCCTCTTTGATGTGGATGTGGAACGAAAAATCCGTGCCGAAGATATTGTCGCCGATAAACCCGCGTTCCTCGGCTTGAGCGATGGCGATTTTCAGGCGGTGGATGGCGCGCGGATACTCCGCACGGACATAGATGTAGCCCTCATCGGCACCGATGGCATAGGCGGCAATGAGCATTCCTTCTAAAACGGAGTGCGGGTCGCCTTCAAGGGTGGAGCGGTCCATAAAGGCGCCGGGGTCGCCCTCGTCAGCGTTGCAGACGACATACTTTTTGTCGCCCTTTGACGCGCGGGTGAACTTCCATTTGAGTCCCGTCGGGAAACCAGCGCCGCCGCGCCCACGAAGCCCGGATTTGTATATCTCGTCAATCACTTCCTCCGGCGTCATCGTCTTAAGGACTTTTTCCAGAGCCTTGTATCCGTCGCGGGCGAGGTAGTCGTCAATGTTTTCGGGGTCAATGATTCCGCAGTTGCGCAGGACAATTCGGACCTGTTTTTTGAGCAACTCATTGCCCTCGCCGGAGATTCCCTCAAATCCCCGCGATAACAGCACCCATTCCGGGATAGGTTCGCCGCCGAGAGCGTGTTTCTCAAGAATTTCCACGGCGCGCTTGGGAGTCACATCGGCATAAATCAGCCCTCTGCCATCCTCCTCGCGGACCTCAACCAGCGGCTCGCGGTAGCACATCCCGATACAGCCGGTGATTTTGAGTTTGACCTTGTCCTCAGCGCCGCGGGCTTGGATTTCCTCCTTTAATTTTTCATAAACTTTGTCGGCGCCGGCGGCGACGCCGCAACTTGCCATACCTACAAGTATTTCCCTCATCTTTCCCCCTTGATTTCAGGGTTTATTTATACTGCTTGAGAATTCGTGATACTTTATCGGGAGTGAGTCTGCCGTGAGTGTGCTCATTGACCATCATCACGGGCGCAAGAGAACAACACCCCAGACAACTGACCAGTTCCAGAGTGAATTTCCCGTCGGGAGTGGTCTCGCCGTTTCTGATTCCCAATTCCTCCTCAATAGCCTCGGAAATTGACCTCGCTCCCGCCACATGGCAGGCTGTCCCGTGGCAGACACGGATTATGTATTTCCCCACCGGCGTGAACCTGAACTGGGCGTAAAATGTCGCCACGCCGTAAATCTGGGACACGGGAGAACCCGTGTATTCGGATATCTCATACATCACTTCCTGAGGAACATAACCGTAAAGTTCCATTGAAAGTTGCAAAAGCGGGATCACCTGGCTTGGCTCGGGCGGGTAATTTTTCATCCTCTCCCGAAACTTGGAGAGGTCCACCGAGGCGGCGGTTGCATCTGCCATTTTGCCCCCTTTATTTATGTTGTGCAAGTTTTATTAAATTTTTGCGGTGGTGTGCAGATGTCAAGCAAATTATGGGAGAAAATTCACATTTTTACAATCTAAAAATTTTCAATAACTTAACTACTCAGCGGGCAAAAATTGTAAAGGAACATCCTTCTCATCTGAGGTAAATGATTTTTTTCAGGCGAATCCGGAACAGGTGCCAACTTTGAGGAGATACACCCCGGCGGGGAGATTATCCAGGCGCCACACAAATTTTCCGGAAAACACCAATCAAAAGCAGGGCAACGGCGAAAGGGAGCCCGCGCGCAAAAATTTTCATTTCACCAGTTGAACCCGCCTGACCTCCTCGCCGGAGGGGGTGTGAATTCTAACGAAGTAGGTTCCGGAGGGCACGGTTTTGCCGGCGTCGTCGGTGGCATCCCAGCGGAAAGAATATGCGCCGGACTTGAATTCCCCACAGGCGATTTTGCGCACAAGTTTGCCGTCAACATCATACACGCCAATCTCCACACGCCCCGGCGTGGTGAGGTTCAAACTTATCTGCGTGGACAGGTTGAACGGGTTGGGGTTCACATCAACATCCAATTTTGCCGCCTGCCCCTCAATGGGCGCCGTGGAAACCCCCGCCACAACCACCTTTTTGTGCATTGACTCAATCGCAGGCGTGCCGCCAATCTCGTCGCTGTTTGAAGTGACCAGAAACACATTGAAAACATAGTCGGGAACCTCAGACAGAACCGAAAAACGGGCATCAAATTTCATCTGGCAGTCCGGGGAGACATAGACTGCCAGACATCCGGGATGATTTGATGCGACGGGGCAGTCGGAGTCAGTCCGGTCAAACCTGAGCAAATTTGGGTCGTAGAATATGCTGACGGTGCCCTCCGTCCCTGAGTTGACGGACACGGAAAGGAGGACATATTTGCCCTGTCCGGGCGCGCTGACAAAATTTCCGCCGGCGGTCATCAGTGGCTGTGCCGCCAGAATCCCCACGATGGCAAGGATAATCACAGTCAATATGCTCCGCTTCATATCTCAACCTCCTTGTTTTCTGCGGTTAGAAACTGACCTCAAGGTTATCCACAAGTATTTCCACCCGCTCCTGTCCAATGACGGAGTTTTTCTCAAACCTGAGGGCGATTTTCGTCATCACCTTATTAGATATACCCGGGATTGGTGCGAGGTCAACAAGAATTAAGGCATACACATAAAGTCTGGAACCCCGATTCAATATACCCCTCCAACATTGCTCGCATTTGCACAAAACCCCGTCTCACCTATAAAATGTCGTTCAGCGCCGCCCCGAAACCGTCCGTGAGTTTTTCCGATGAGAAATTATATCCGGGGAATATCGGTTTCGGAAAGCGAAACAGCAAGGACAAGATAAATACTTAACCCCACCAACGGCAATCACGCAAACCTTTTCGTCCGGGCGAAAATTATGGCGTCTTTTAGGGCGAACTCGTTGGGTGCAGAAAGCCACCGGCGCTCAAAATCTGGACTTGAGAGGGCATCAACTGTGGCGGCGAGAGCCCGCAGGTAGAAAGTGCGCTCGTCCCGCGTGCCAGCCATAACCACCGCAATTTTCACCGGCACCTCCGACGATGGGAAAACTATCCCCTCCCGGGCGCGGGCAAGCAGAATTACGAACTTTTTCTCGCCGGGAATTATTATGTGCGGAACGGCAATGCCGTCGTGCAGGACAGTTGTGGCTTCGCGCTCGCGGGCAAGCAGAAGTTGAAAAATCTCCTCCGGGGGTTGACCTACAATCGGCGCGATTTTGTCCGCGACAAGACGGAAAAAGCGCTCCATATCAATCTTTTCGCCGATGTCCAGCACCGGGGCGGACTCTATTAGTCTGTCGTATCTGTCGGCGACTATGCCGTCGCGCTCGCGGATGATTTCGCGGAGTTCGGTTTCCAAAAGATTTCCCCGCAGGTCGGACGAGGTAATTCTGGCGACAAGCCGGGCAAGAGCGGAATCTCGCGCCCTTTTGAGACGCCCATAAAGCGAATACCACAAAAACCCCGCCAGAATTGAGACGACCGAAATCAGTATCGGCACGGTGCCCATCTCTGCAATCAAAAAACCGAGGGCGACAATCCCGGCAATTTGAAGAAACGGGTAGAACGGTGCCCGAAACCGCGGACGATAATTAAAAAGCCCGCTCTCGCGCATAACCATAACATTGATGTTGTTGAACGCAAATGTCAGAAGGAGAATCGTTGAGGCGACCTCAACCAGTATGTCCAGATGCAAAAACAGCGCGACAATCGTAATTGCGCCGGTGACGATGATTGAGACATAGGGGGTGTTGCGTTTGGGGTGTATCCGTGCGAAAACCGGCGGCAGAATTCCATCGCGAGCCATAGCCACCGGATACCGCGAAGCCGCCATAATTCCAGCGTTGGCGGTGGAGATGAAGGCGAAAATCGCCGCCACCGCCATAAGAATTGCAAAAGGTTTCCCGGCAAAAGCCATAGCGCCGTCATACAGCGGGGTGAGGGAGTTATCCAGCACGGAGGCATCAAGAACCCCCGCCGTGACAAAAACCACGAAGGTGTAGAGAATCGTTATCAGCACCAGCGCCAGAATCATCGCCAGAGGGACATTGCGCGAGGGATTTTTGGCTTCCTCTGCCAGAGAGGCGATTTTGAGCACCCCGCCGTATGAGATAAACACAAATCCCGCCGTGGAGAACACTGCACGCCATCCGTGAGGCACAAAGGGCAAAATTTTCTCCGCCGAGATTTTGGGAAGACCAAGCGCCATATACACAATCAAAAGGGCAAGCAGTCCCGAG
>JAMOPH010000387.1 GCA_027064665.1 bacterium
AGAAAGCGTTATCCTGCTTCTCCTGTAAATTTGCGCCCGGTAGATGTCGCCCTCGGGCAGGGCGAGGAACGCGAGGTATCTGCCGTCGGGGGAGACTGCGGGCGCGCCCTCGTGGATTTCGGCACTCCGGGTGATTTTGTATCTTTCCCCGCCGGGAACCCAATACCATATCTCCGACGAGTCCACAATGTAGTCGTGGTCAAAGGTGACCTGAACGAAAAGCCCCGGTCCCTGCGGGTCCCAGCAGAAATTCCTGCTGTTGACGAAGGAGAAAAACTGTTCGGTTGCCGGGTCAACCACATTTATTCCGTCGGAGGAGACCAGCGCCAGAAGTGTTCCGTCGCGGTTCCAGGCGGGAAGATATCCCATCGCGGGCATAATTTTGCGCCGGGCGCCGTCGGTGAGGCGGACCAGCACGATGTATCCGTCGTCGTCAATGAACGCCGCGCGCCCGTGCACCGAATCCACGGCAATCCATTGAATCGGCGCGCCGATGGGAATTCGCCGGATTGGCGTTCCGCCGGAGAAAATCACGATATCGCTGTCAACCGGCGCGACGATTTTTTCGCCCCACGGTTGAGGGACGCCCGCGCTGGGCGCGGGGTCGGTCAGATATTGAATTCGCCCAGAGGCGAGGTCGTAAATCGCGGGCACCTGCCCCTCGGGGAAAATCTGCTTGAACAGGATGAATCTTTCCATCCAGAGTGCGGTGTGGCGCCCCCGGGAAAAATGCGGGTCGCCGACAGAATCCAGCGATGTCTGCGAGACGACAAAAAGCCCGGTTCCGCGGTAGTCGCTGGCGATGATGGCGCCATCGGAGAGGACTTGCAGATACCCAAATCCGCTGTCGGCGAAAACCGCCGCGACGGCGAAAAGCAGAAGAATTTTCCTTAATGCCCCCCTCATCTGAATTTTCCGGCGCGCCGCTTGAAAAATCTATCTATGGCTTTGACATAGTCCTCGTCGGTGCGGACATAGATTGCGTCCACGCCGGCGGAACCAAAAAGTTTTTTCTGATTTTCAAACTCCTTTTTGGTTTGGGTTAGAAAGTGGTCAAGGACGCGGTTGTCGGAGGTGTCCACGGGGACAATCTCGCCGGTTTCGGGATTTTCCAGAAGAATCACGCCAGCCGGCGGAAGCGCATATTCAGCCGGGTCTGCGATGACGATGGGTATCACATCGTGTTTTTTGGCGGCATACACCAGCGGACGCCTGATGCCCGAATCCAGAAAGTCGGAGATGATAAACACTATGGCGCTTCGCTTGAGAACCTTGATGAGATACTCCAGCGCCGCGGAAATATCTGTGCGGGAGTGTTTGGGTTCAAACGCCAGAAGTTCACGGATTATGCGCAGAGAATGGAGTTTGCCCTTTTTGGGCGGGATGAATTTCTCCACGGTGTCGGTGAACATCAAAAGTCCCACAAGGTCGCTGTTTTCAATGGCGGAAAAAGCCAGAAGCGCGGCGATTTCCACGGCGATGTCGCGCTTGAGGGAGTTCCGCGTTCCGAAAACGGAGGATTTGCTCATATCAGCGCATATCATCACGGTCAGTTCGCGCTCTTCCTCAAATACCTTGACGAATGCCTTTCCCATCCGCGCGGTGACATTCCAGTCAATGGTGCGGATATCGTCGCCGGGGGCGTATTCGCGCACCTCGGTGAACTCCATCCCGCGCCCGCGGAAAACCGAATGATACTCCCCCGAAAAAATCTCCTGCACAATTTTGCGCGTGGAGATGTCAATCCTGCGAACCTTTTGCAAAATTTCCCGCAGGCGCTGTTCTTCCCGTTCCTTTTTGCGCAGACGGAGTAGTTTCATAGTTTTTAATATAGAAACATTTTCCCAAAAATCAAATCTTTAAAAGTTTTTCGTTGCTTTTCGGGATAACTTATGTAAGTTAATATATGCCTACACAGGGGGAGGAACTATGCGTAGAACGATTGTTTTTGCTTTGATTGTGGGGCAGGTTTTTGCCTCGGCGCCGAGGTTGATAAACTATCAGGGCAAAATTACAGATTCAGCGGGAGTGGCGCTTTCAGGCGCTCACGAGATTAGATTTATCCTCTACGGCTCGCCCACGAGCACCGATACTCTCTGGTATGAGACCCATTCCGGTGTCAGTGTGGTCAAGGGGCTTTTTGATGTGATTCTGGGTTCGGTCAATCCCTTCCCCGATTCGGTGGATTTCTCATCGCAGTATTATCTTGAGTTGGTGGTGGATGGAGAGGTTGTTTCGCCGAGGGTTCCTTTAGTGTCGGTGCCGTATGCAATTCGGGCATCGGTTGCGGATTCGGTCGCCGGTGGTGGAGGTGGAGCCCCCAGCGCCGGGCAGGGGCTTTATTCATCAGGGGATTCCATCCATATCGGCGCCTCTTGGGGAATAGGCATCAGTCCCGATTCCATCTGGGTTGACACGACTGTGCTGGACACACGGTATCTTGGCGGCGATGGGCAGTGGATTCGTGATGACGATTCCGCATATATCCGTCCTCTCGCCAATCCCGATGTCAAGGTGTTTGATGACACCGCCAGTTATGGGATTTCGCTCCGTGTGAAGGGCGATACTGCGGCGATTCTGGGCAAGCACGGTCCCAACGATGCCGGATATTTGGGGGCGTATAGAATTTACCCGGTGGATGCCGGTCCGCTGGATGTCGGCACCAAATATCATTTCCCGGTTTATGGGGTTTCTACCCAACAGGGGGCTGCCGTGGCGGGATACAACACTGTGGGCTTCGGAGGACTGTTCACATATCAGGGGACGGCGTCGGGTACCGATGCTATGGCAGGGGTGTATGGTCTGGATGCCTCGGGGAGCAACTGTGGGGTTGTGGGCGCCACTGATGGTTTTGACTATCAGGCGCCATACGATAGCGCTGTAAACTGCGGAGTTTACGGTGTTGCCGGCGGCGACCCCGGATTTTATGTCGGCGGCGGCAACGAGGGCGATGTTATGGTTGACCTCACCGGAGACGGAGTTGCCGATGGTTCCTCAAATTACCTCACAGTGGCTTTAAGCGCCACTTTTGGAGTTGACGACAAGGCGGGAGTTCTGGGGAAAAATTATTATTTTTCAGGCGATGTTGGGTATCACGGGGTAGGTGTTATGGGCTGGTCCTATCAGACCAGTCCCTCGGTCAAGGGGGTTGGAGTTTTGGGCGATGGCGGATATTCGGGCGTAGTTGGGCTTGGATATAATTACGGCGGATTGTTTGCCGGGCAGATTGTCGGAGGAAAATCCGTTGGGGGGAATGTCGGTTTGCTTGCCACCTCGCCCAAACTTGGAATCTATGCCCGCCCGCTTAACAAAGAAAATATCGGCGCAGCATATTTCTATGGAAACGAATACAACGAAGCCGGACTTAGAGTGTCTTTGGTCAAAACTGATGAGAACACTGGCAAAATCCCCATTTTTTCGGCAGATGGAGTTTTTCCCTATGTGGTTGCCGTTGGTGAGGGCAAACTCTCCGGTGGAAGGGCGCAAATCTGGTTTGACGAAAGTTTCAAAAATTCTGTTGCCGCGCAAATCCCTCCGGTGGTTGTGGTCTCACCTTATGACTCCTGCGAACAGTTGGTCGTGATTCGCAAGGGGAAGGAAAAATTTGAGGTAAAAGAATTGGGCGGTTCATCAAATGCCCGCTTTGGATGGATTGCTGTTGGAGTGCGTAAGGATTTTGTCTCGCCCAAAATTCCCCAAAAGATTCTTTCTCCGGATTTTGAAAGGGAACTTTTCCCGCCTTATGAGTAACCGGAGATAAAATGGCAGAGCACGATATCCCAGGGTGGGAGTTTTGGAGTTCAGTCTGGGCTGGGGTGACTATAGCCGATTTTTTGCTTGACTGAAAAAGTGAATTTGGCATATCTTCTAAAAAAATTGATCAAAACTGCCGAAGAGGAGGGGGGTATGAGAGTCTTAAGTGCGCTGCTTGTGTTGGCAGTGGCTGTTGCCACCGTGGCGTTTGCATCGGGGGTACCCAAGATCCTTCAGTATCAGGGGAAATTGACCGATGCTGAGGGGGTGGCGCTTGACGGCGACCACGACATTGTGTTCAGAATTTACGATGAGCCCACCGGTGGAACCGCGCTCTGGGAGGAGGAACACACCTCTTCAACTGGTCACCCTGTCACCATAGTCAATGGGCTTTTTGATGTCACCCTCGGTGAACTCACAGACCTGAACATTGCCTTTGACGACACATACTGGATTGAACTTGAGGTGGATGGCGAAGTTCTCTCGCCCCGGGAAATGTTGGTGGCGGTTCCGTATGCTTTCCGTGCCGTTGTGGCGGACACTGCATATGTGGTTGGAAGTGGTGCTGTCCAGACCGATGGCACCTCAATCACCGGCGATGGAACCGAAACAAATCCGCTCTCTGCGGTTCTGGGCAATTCCATAGAAAGTTCCGAAATTACCGATGGGACAATCACCAACGATGATATCAGCGCTTCCGCCGGCATTGAATGGAACAAACTTGCCACCGGCACCCCCAACAGGCTCATTATGACCGACGGCTCTGGAAATCTCACGGTGGTGGGTGCGCCCACGGCGAACTACTATCTCAAATGGGATGGTTCAGACTATGTGTGGTCTGCCACCACCGCCGATATGGCGGACCACATCGCCGGGAATGGTCTCACTGGCGGAAACTATAACGGTTCCTCCGATGTGACCTGGTCCGTGGTTGCCGGTCAGGGGATTGTTGTGGATGGTTCCGGCGTGAGCGTGAAAGCCGGCAACGGCATCAGCGTTGACGCCTCCGGTGTGAATGTTATTTACGGCAGCAGCGCAAACACCGCCGTTGAGGGGAACACCACAATCTCAATCAATGCTGGCACCGGACTTTCCGGCGGCGCCACAATTACCCTTGGCGCTGGCGGCTCTGTCACCCTCACCAACACCGACCGTGGTTCGTCCCAGAGTATTTTCAAGCAAGTTCAGGATGCCAGCGGCACAACCCAGTTCAACGCTTCCTCCAACAACGATTATATTCAATTCGCAGGAACCGGCGGAGCGAGTGTGTCCTTTGATGCCACCAATCATCGGGTGATAATTGACGCCTCCAGCGCGGGCGACAACTGGGGTTCTCAGGTCGTTCAGACCACCTCAAGGCTGACCGGTGATGGCACAAGTTCCAGCCCTCTTGATATTGCCCAGATGGGGGCGTCTGATGGGCAGGTGCTCAAGTGGAACAGTTCGCTTGGATGTTGGGAACCCGCTGCAGATAACAACACTACCTACTCCGCCGGTCAGGGGTTGACGCTGTCGGGCACCACCTTCTCCGCCAATGTTGACGGAATGACCATTGAAATCGGCTCGGATGGAAAAATTCGCCAGGGCAACGGCGCCGTTAAGGCTTCTTCCACGAACTACAGGTTGTATAGAAACTACTGATGCCTGTTAAATACAGCCGCCCCCGTTCAGTATTTTAGATGGTTTCTGAAAAGACCATCGGTTGGGGCGGCTGTTTTTGCTATTGACAAAAATTTTATTCCGCCACCACAGCGGTGCCGTAGGCTAAGAGTTCTGCCGCGCCCTGCATAACGAACGAGGTCGCAAAGCGGACGCCCACCACAGCATTGGCGCCCAGCGCTCTGGCTTCCGCAAGCATCCTGTCAAGCGCCTGCTCGCGGACTTCCGCCATCATCTTGGTGTAGTCTATCACCTTGCCGCCCACAAAACTGAATGCGACCTCATACGCCCAGTGTTTGTTCGCCTCAACTAACTCGCGGAACTTCTGGATGTCTCGGCTTTTCATACAGTTCCCTCTCCCGATTATTATACCAAATTTCCCGCGGTTTTATTCAAATTTTTTGCGGTTTTTGAAATTGTGGGTGAAAGGTTATCTTTCGGCAGGGATTTTTTCAAAAAAGTTGTAAACCATCTCGCATTTGGGGCGTCTATTATTATGGAAGACGGAAAGGGAAAATGGAGCGAGTCAGTGGAGCAGGAACTTGTTGCGCGGGCGAAAAACGGAGACAAAGGCGCTTTTGACCGGATTGTCTATCAGTATCAGGATGTGATTTTCAGACTCGCATACAGGATGCTTGACAACAGGGACGATGCGTTGGATGTGGTTCAGGAGACCTTTTACAGGTTCTGGTGGTCTTTGAAAAGTTTTCGGGGAGATTCCAGTGTGAGGCTGTATTTGGAGACAATCGCCACGCGGCTGTGTATCTCGCGCTATCGGAAGCGGCGTTTGCTGGCAAGCATTGAGGACTTTTTCGGTCTGGGGACGCGCCCCGTCTGGGATGAGCAAATTGATTCCGACCGGA
>JAMOPH010000388.1 GCA_027064665.1 bacterium
GCCACATCCCAGCCATCTCCCCATATGTTATCTATTTTAACTATCCTAAAGTTCCCTCCATCTCCGAGGTATATACGCCCATCAGTGTCAATGGTAATGCCTATAATCAACAGAAACTCGCCGATTTCTGAACCAGAATCGCCGTAAGCTACTAACCCACTTCCGTCTATGTCGTCTACGCGTATTATCTTTGTGCGTGTTGTAGAGTATATATGTCCTGAGGAATCTATAGCCAAATTAAGTAAAAATTCTTGATTATACGAGAACACCTGCCAATTATTGAAATCCCAATCAGTAAAACGAACTATTTTGCCATAAGTTGATACATATATATATGTCGTATCTTGAGAATATGCTGCCATAGTTCCAAAAATTGTTAAAAAAATCAGTTTTTTCATATTTCTCTCCCGTTTTAGTCAAATTTTTGAGGGCGCCCCGTACGGGCGCCCGCGGGTGAATACCATAGGTTATTTGAGATAGATTACATTTTTTACGACAGTACCATAGGGACTTGATACCTTTACAAGGTATATACCTGCGGGAACTTCTGTGCTAGGATGCCATATTGCCGACTGAACATGTGTAAACGAAGCAATTTCTTTGCCAGTAAGGTCAATTATGTTGATGTTAGATGGTCTATCGGTTTCTATTTTTATGGATGAGTTAAACGGATTTGGAGATACATCAAGGTGTATCTGAGCAACACCTGAAGCAGAGTATTCATGGGATTCTCGGGCAACTCCTGGTTTTAACAGCTCGTCATATCCAACATGACCTCTTAAATAATGTATACCTCCTATATTCTCGTAATAACACAACATATTAGGTACGGCATCATAGGTAATGTATGACCATTCTGCTGGATAGTAATGATCCTTAGTGACTATATCCGCTGAACTTGTAATAAATTCAATCACTTCCCCTGTAGCAGGCAATACTATAGTACGAGGGTACCAATCATAGGAGCTTCTGTCTATTCCTGCACAACTCACGAAATCCACACCTCTTGATTGGCAGTTGTCTCCCATAGCCACATTATCATTAAATTCTGGATATACATTGTCAAAAGTTACATTCTGGTAATAAGCAACGACAGAACTACCAGACCCATCGTATACAAGGCATCGGGCGCAGTGAACAAGATCCGCGTCGCTTGATTCATTATATATTCCGTATTCCGAGAAATTATAAACCGTTGCTCTATCAATTGTACTTCTAAATGAAGCGTAGAAAAACATCCCTCTAACCACATTTCTCGCCATTACCTTATAAAACGACGCACTTTTACCTGGACCATGTCCAACAAAACCCCATATACAGTTTTCAGCAATACAGTTTATCACGGTAGCATCATAACCGTCGGTATGAATACCATAGTTGCCGTTCATAACGTATATATCTTCTATTGTATTATTACGCCCGAGATCAAAAATAGCTTCGTGGTAACCATCTGTTATGATATAAATAAACTTATCTGAATGAATATGAATGTCTCTTCCGTTCAGTTTTATCCCATTATTCAAAAACGGACTATTTTCTCCAATCATTTCAAGCCCATTTATATATGGACCTAATTCGAAGTAATCCCCCCTTGCTGAAAATCTATGATCCATATCTCCACCGTAGAAGTATATCTTAGTTATGGGCGACGAAGTTGTTGCTCTACTATTTGCTTCGTCTATTGCATCTTGCAACGCATACTCACCCATATAGTGGTGAGAAACTGTACTTCCCACATATGTGACCGCCCCTCCCCCTAACACGACACTTACGCTTACCCACAACATCACAAAAATTATAATTCTCCTCATCATTGACCTCCGGGTTTAAGGTTTTTGGAACAAAATAGCCACCTTAACCCACACTTCACATGCCCTTTGCCCCCGGAGGTCCCCTCTTATTGTTTGTTTGTTCGTTCGTGGCTCATCCCAAATAGCAAATTACACACATTCCGGAAAAAGTCAAGGGGGAATTTCATCCTTCCTTTGTCTTCCAGTCGTAAGGTATATTGTTTTCGTATGGGTCTATGCGGTATTCGTCGGGTTTTTCGTAGTTATATGGCAGTGTGGGGATATTTACTATTATCGCTTCCTTGGTTCCTATACCTTTCCAGCCGTGATATATTCCCGGAGGGATGTGAATTAGCATAGGATTGTGCTCGCCTATATAGAATTCGTTTATCTCGCCGTAGGTGGGCGAGTCCTTGCGGGCATCAAACAGCGCCACGCGAATCATCCCGTGCACACACGCAAAGTTATCAGATTGTAACTTATGGTAATGCCACGCTTTCACTATCCCCGGGTATGTGGTGGTGATATATACCTGACCGAACTGCTCAAAAATCTCGTCGTCGTTGCGCAGGATCTCCATCAGGCGCCCGCGCTCATCGGGAATCACCCGCAGTTTTTTGACCTTCACCCCGTCAATCATCTGTGCACCTCCATCATTGGCACGGTTTCTGCTCGTAATATAATGGGAGAACCCGGGAAATCCACATAAAATGTGCGGAAATGCCCAAGGAGGTGAACGATGCGGACAAATTCGCCCAGAACAATCGGAGACCTGCTGTGTGATATCGTGGTAACTGTGGCGTGGTTAGGTGGGCTCGTTATCTGGGGCGCCACGATTATAGGGATAATCCGCGGACTGATAAAATAATCGAATCATCACCTTATAGAAACTTTGGAACCGGGGGAAGTGCCCCTCATTTTTGCCCGCATTCCGGCGGGTTTTTGCCTTGCTCACCGCAACTGAAACGCCGGCAGAACTTTTCCCGAAAATTTGTTGACTAAAAACAAAATTGTTGCTTTTGTGAGGGAAAATCCTTTAAAATTTTAATGGGCAAACTCAAAGTGGAGGGAAGTTATGAAATTAAAAGGATTGGTGTTGCTGTGTTTTGTGGGCTTTGCGGCGGCTGATGTTCCCCACCTGATTTCCTATCAGGGGCGGCTGACAGATGCCTCGGGAAACCCGCTGACCGGAACCCACAACATAACTTTCCGGATATACGATGCCGCCTCGGGCGGGACGATGCTGTGGAGCGAGACCCACACGGTTGAACTCAATTCCGAGGGGCTTTATGATGTTATGCTGGGCAGTATAAATCCGTTCCCGGCATCGGTGGATTTTTCCCAGCCTTATTGGCTTGCCATATCGGTTGACGGTGGCGCAGAACTCTGCCGATATCAGTTGGGTGCGGCGCCCTATGCCCTCAACATCGCCGACACTGTCTCGCAGGTGGGGGGGTATTTCTTCACCGATGGCACCCGCAAGGTTTTTATGACCCAGGGCGGACTCTCGCTGCCATCCGGCGAAACTTTTTCCACCACCCGTGATGCTGTCGCAGTTTACGGATACGGCAGCGATGATGTCGGCGTCTATGGTCGCTCCGACTATTGGGAGGGAATTGTTGGCTACAGCACTGCCGACGACGGAATTCAGGGAATTACCAGCAGTTCATCGTATGCGGGAGTTCACGCAATAAATTCCTCCGTCACATCCCCGGCGGAGGCATTTCTGGCGTACAATGGCTTTAGCGTATATGCCCCCGGGGACGCCTATGTGGGGAAAACGCTTCAGTTTGGCACACTTTCATCGGCGCCCTCTGTTGGTGAGGGCAAAGTTTATTACGACGCCACTGACCACACTCTCTACCTCTGGAACGGAGCCGAATGGAAGGACCTTGCTGCCTCAGGCGGCGGAGGAATAGGAGGTTCAGGGTCAACAAACTATATTCCCATCTGGACTTCCGATTCCACATTGGGGAATTCCATTATCCGCAAGGTGGGCAACAGCATCGCGGTGGGCTCGTATGACCCGGACTCTGCTCTTTTGGGAGTGAAATCCACGGATAATTTTTCTCACGCCATACAGGGATATATTTCCTCCACGCCGGACGGTTCCGAGTGGACAAATATATACACCGGAAGCGCAATTTTTGGGGATTGCTCCTCTGGCGGTAAATACAGTGCCGGCGTGCTTGGAACAGTTCATTATTACTCCAGCGCCGATTCAAACAATGCCGGTGTGGTCGGCGCTATCGGAGGGAAGGACATCTTTGGCGGACTTGCATATATGATTGACACCACAGAAATCTATGCCGGCTATTTTAGGGGTCAGGTGAAAGCAGAGGGGGAGGTGAACAATAACGCAACCCATCCAGAAAAGTCCGGGGTCGGGATATTCATAAATTCGGTGACAACCGATGACGCCTTCGGAATTTACTCCGCCTGCAACAATACACCATTCTACGGCATAGGCGGACATTTTGAAGGAGGATACAAAGGAATCGAGGCAGAGGCTACCTTACCGGGAACTGGATCAAGAATCGGTGCTTATGGAGAGGCATCAGGGGGAACTTTATTCAACGCCGGTGTTTATGGCTATGCCAAAGGCGATAGCGGGGCGCTCTACGGCGTTTATGGAGAAGTTTGGGGAGGCGGTTCCGGCGTTAAGTATGCCATCTATGGCGATGCCAGTGGAACTTCTGGCGCTCTTGCGGGATATTTCAACGGCGATGTCAACATAACCGGCTCCCTTTCAAAAGGCTCCGGCTCCTTTTTGATTGACCATCCCGACGACCCGCTTCACAAGACCCTGCGCCACAATTTCGTGGAATCCCCGGAAAATCTCTGTCTCTATCGCGGCAAAGTTCATCTTGACGAAAACGGCACCGCCACAGTCAGAATGCCGGATTATTTCAAGTCTTTGACGAAAGAGGATGAGGCGTCAATAAATCTCACGCCCGTTGGGAAGCCGTTTTTGGTAGGCGCAGAATGGAACGAAGATTTCTCTGCCTTCACAATCTACGGCGAGCCCAACCGCGATGTCTGGTGGACGGTGTATGCCGACCGCGATGACCCGGTTATCCATCAACTGGCGAAACCTGTGGTTCAGCATAAGGGCAAGGACATCTGGATTCCCGACGGAAAACTTCTGTATCCGCGCGCCTATGGTTTCCCCGATTCTATGGGGATGGATTATCATCCCGATGAAAAGAAAACGGAGGAATAGGATATGAAAAAGGTTTTTATAACTGCACTTATTCTTGCATCGGTCATCTACGCCCAGACAGAATACCCTCATGTGCAGGACAACGGTGGAGGGTATCGGGAGGGCGCCGGATACCGAAGTTATGCCTCCATCGGGCAGGCGGTCGTTGGGCGCTGTTCCGATGGCTCTGTGGTCAATCAGGCGGGATATTTGACCGGACTTGAGGTATATCTTGCAATTCGTGAAATGCCTGAAGAAACTAAACTGCCCGAGCAGGCGGTCATCTCACCGGCGTATCCGAATCCGTTCAACTCAAAGTGCCAGATAGAGGTGGCGATGCCCCGAGCCGGCGCCATCTCCTTTTCGGTTTATGACCTCTTCGGCAGGAAAATCTACACCACCCACGAGGAAAAGCCAGCCGGAACATACACAATTGAGTTTGATCCCGGGAATCTCCCATCGGGAATTTATCTTTACAAAATCGCCGCCGGGAACACAACCGAAACCGGAAGATTGATTTTGGTCAAATAGCCTGTCGAAGACAACCGGTTCATTTTGGGGTTGATTTCCCCCTGCGGAACCAGCCTTTTTGATGCTTTCAGTCTAAAAATTTAAGTTGATTTTTGACTAATTGTTCCTATTATTGAAATAATACAGCAGGGGGGGGATTTATGAAAAAAGTGGCGCTTCTGCTTTTATTTACAATTTCCGTCCTTATGTCAACAGAACTTGCCGAATTTGTCACAAACGACCATAATTTGCTCTACGGCAAGGATCCAGAACTTGACTACTACCTTGACACACGCGAGGGGATGATCTCCGATGTCCTTGACCAAGTGCGGGCGTATCCGTCCTTTTCAAAGCGCGTGTGGGGTGTCAGGCAGATTCTCCATATACTTTCCCAGATGGAATTCCACATAAACGCCCGCATTCTTGACAGCGGCGTTCTTTCTCCGGAAAAGGCGTATGAGCGCCACGCCAGGATTATCGCATTTGTTGACTCTCTTTCCTCCCTTGATGACGAGCAACTGGAACGCCAGATGCCGTCTGTGGGCGATATAAGAGCCCTATTCCAGCCGGGGGATTTGCCCCGTGATGTCTGGGCAAGACAAATTCTTGAGCGTCCCCGAAAAGGCGGTGTTCAAAAGCCTCATTCTCAGCCCCTTGGCAAGCCCGCCGGCTATGCGAACTCTTTTGCCGGACGCAAAATTCTTGCCAGGGACAACAACATCGGCTCCGCCCCGG
>JAMOPH010000389.1 GCA_027064665.1 bacterium
GATATGGACTATCTGACCTTTGACCTTGTTGTGGGACCCGAGGGATTTGAGGTCCACGGCGATGGTTCGCTCCTGTGGAGCGATGTCCCCGAGGTTGACACCGTTACCCCCTACGATGTGGTGATTGACATAACCGACGGCGACGACACTCTCCAGTTGGCATACACCCTTTGGGTCTATCCGTTTGACCATCCGATTTTTGCGCCCGTTGGTCTTGAGGCGATGTCCGGATACACCAACCTGATTCCGCTCAGATGGTCCCCGCCGGCGGCGCTGATGGAATTCCCGTATCTGCCAATAAGGTTTATGGGATACGAGATTTACCGCTCCACCGACACCATCGCCGGCGAGTGGGAACTTCTGACCACCACACCGATGACCAGCGCCGTGGACACCGATGTTGAACCATACACGGTGTATTTCTACTATGTAGTTGCGGTGTATGACCTCGGTTCGAGCGTGCGGTCCAATGTTGATTTCGCCTTCGCCGAGCCCGGGACTCCAACAGACTGGTATTCCACATTCACCTACAATGAACCGCCCACAATTGACGGTGTGGTTGACCCCGCCGAATGGGCTGACGCTATGGTTTACACCTACACCGTTGACGGCAACGAGTGCACCCTCAGATTTATGAACAAGGGCGGATATCTCTATGTCGCCTTTGAGGATCCCGCTGACCCGGTCCTCAGCGATGACGATATGTTTATGCTCACCCTTGACGACAACGACGATGACCGCTGGTCTCCCACCGAGGGAAGCAATGAGGGTGAATACAGAATCAAGATGACCGATGGCGTCCCTGAGGTCACATTCCAGGGAATCTGGGGGACATTCCCCGGTGGAATTGGCAGAGACCCCCGGACAACCGTGGTTGGTCTTGAGGGTGCAGTCTCCGATGAGGCGGGATATGTTTCCTACGAACTTGCCATCCCAATCGGAACCGACCCCGGATACATCAATATCCCCGAACTTGGAGTTTGGGTTGGTGCGAGAGTTGCGGTGTATGATGTTGATGAACTGGATTGGGATTTGATTCTGCCTGAGGGCAGCGACCCCGAAAATCCTGCGGAGTTTGGCGAACTCTACATCTCGCCGGGTGCGCCCAATGGAAGACTTTGCTATCGCCCCGACGGATTTGATGTCACCCTCAGACAGGGGTTCTCCACTACCAGAATCCTCACTGTGGAGAACTGCGGAATGGGCTATCTGAACTATCAGATTTCTGAGGCTTGTGCTATGCCGGTGGGCGAGGGGCTGCTTCGCACCGCCGAGGATGTCGCCAACATCGTCGCCTATGTGGATGATTACTCTTTGGTGCCCGAGGCTATTGAGATTCTGGGATACTTTGCCGATATCTACACTGACCCGGCAGAATTTGCCTCGGCGGTTTATTCCGGTGACTACGAACTGGTGATTGTCTCCACGAACAATGCTGATTTGCCCAATGTGTGGAACGCTGTGATGTATGCCATTGACGGCGGCGCAAAAGTCCTGATTCAGACACCGGACCTTGACGCTGTCGTCGGGAACCCGCTTTGGGGTTATCTTGGGCTGAGCCTCGGCGCCGATTTGGGCGATAGAGGTTCCGCAATCAACTGGGAACTGCCAGACCATCCGTTTTTCAATATCCCGTTTGATGTTCCGCCGTCGGTGGAGAGAATTGAGGGCGATTTCGCTGACTACGGCGACAACCTCATCCCCGGCGAGGGATATTCTGTCCTGGCGACCTTTGACCTGTATCCGTATCCGAACAACGCCGCCATCGTTTACAACGAGGAGAAGGGCATTGTGGTCAATTCCTTCATCCTGTCTGACCTCAACGACTCCGATGGCGATGGCGTGGCTGATGGAGTTGAGTTGTTGGTGGATGAGATTGCTGGGCTGGTGCCGTGCGAGGATGTGCCGTGGCTTTCCGAGGAGCCGCTTTCGGGAACGCTTTTGACCCACGAGCAGAACGATATCGTGGTCACCTTTGATGCCTCCGGACTTGAGCCCGGTGAGTATCACGCATTCCTGCTGATTCACACCAATGATCCCGGACATCCGATGGCGTTTGTGCCGTGCCGCCTGACTGTTACCGAGCCCGAACCCAGACCTCTGGAACTGACCGTCAACAACGAAAACTACGGCTGTCCGGATGAGGAAATCGTGGTGCCAATCTATGTGAACTCTCTGGATATGATGGGGATTACCTCGCTGACGATGACAGTCTCTGTTGACCCGTCGGTGGCACAGCCGGTGGATATTGAGTCCGGAATGGGCGAGATTACCTCCTTCTCCTTCGGTCCCGGCACGATTACATTCACGGTCGCCAGTGAGTATCCGATGCCCGGCGACGGCATTTTGGCGCTGGTGCATTTTGCCGTAAATCGTGATGCCGTGGTGGGCATCAACACCGCAATCACAATATCCGATGTCTCCTACAACGAGGATGCCTATGTCACCTCGCTGAACACATATCCGGGCAACCTGCACATCGTAAGTTGTGTCAATTCCTGGTATGTTGACCTTGAGTTCACTGCGTTCGGTCCCCGCCCGGACAAAGTCAGAATCGGTGTTGACCCCGACGCCACCAACGAATACGACGAGGGGCTTGACCAGATCAATATCCCCACCGGAACATTCCTTGACCCATACAGCGACATCTCCGAGTGGGACCCCGAGCATCCGCATCTGAGCACCGATATTCGCAACGGATACGATGTTGAGATTCACTGGTATATTGAGACTGGCGATTCCGCCGGCAAGGTGAGGTGGCGCTTCAACGAGGGGCTGCCTCTGTCCTCCATCGGAAGTCTTCTGCTCTATTGTGGCGATGAAGTGGTGGATATGAAGGATGCTGAGGTTTATTGCTACGACGCCGGTCAGGATATAGAGATAGTTTATCGTGCCACCGGCGAGAGGATGTTCACATATCACTTTGATGCGGGATACAATATGTTCTCCCTGCCGCTGAACACCACCGAGACCGACCCTGCGGAACTTCTGCCGGGCAACTACGGTGTGTGGCGTTTTGACCCTGAGATTGACACCTGGGTTGCCGCCGACGAACTCGTCCCCGGTGTGGGTTATATTGCGCTGTTCCTTGAACCCACTGATATCACCCTCTGGGGCACACCGGTTGAGGAACTTGACCTCAATCTCGCCTCCGGATGGAACCTGATTGGAACGGTGATGGGCGATGTTGATTTCTCCAATCCTGACGATGACCCCGATGGTTCGGTGTTGGGTTCGCCCGGTCACGCCTGGTATTACGATACCGGGATGCGCAGTTATGTGAATGTTGACCAGTTGGAGGCTGGCAGGGGCTACTTTGTGGCGGCGATGACCCCGTGTGTGTTGCACCTGCCCGGTGCCGGCGGCTCCGGAAAATCTGTCGTCCCGAAAACCTACTGGCAGGGCTCAATTGAGGTGAACGATGTGAAACTTGGTTTCGGCGTGGGCAAAGGAACCCGGATGGTTCCCCTGCCTCCGGTTATGCCCAGTGGTCATCAGCCTGTGGCGTATCTCACCGACGGCGAGTGGGAACTTTCATCGCTGATTTCCACCGATGCCGCCTGGAACTTAGTGCTGACTAAATCCGCCACAGTGAAATTTGATGTCCCCGCCGGCGTTGAGGTGTTCGTTGACGGGCAGAAGGTTGAGGGCGAGATTTCCCTCCAACCCGGCACATATAAGGTGACCGCCACATACCTGCCCACCGAATTCGCACTCGGACAAAATGTGCCCAATCCGTTTAACGCCTCAACTGAGATTCGGTTTGCCGTGCCGAAGGACGCCGATGTCTCCGTGGTGATTTACGACCTTTCCGGGCACATCGTCAGGACACTGGTCAGCGGCGAGGTTGATGCGGGCTATCACTCGGTGGTGTGGGATGGCACCGATGACGCCGGCAGACCGGTTACCTCCGGCGTGTATCTGTGCAGGATGAAGTCCGGGGACTTCTCTGCGGTGCGCAGACTGATGCTTGTCAAGTAAACATACGGATTTCCAAGCCCTGAGGGCGTGGTCCCTCAGGGCTTTTTTTAGATACAGATTGACATTTTTAGAGGTTTTTGATTAATTTATCAGGTTGAAAAACTTAGTTAGGAGGGATAGTATGCGCAGGTTTATGGCAGTTCTGATTGCGTTGAGTTTTGCGGTGGCTTTTGGGCAGGGAGTGCCCCATCTGATTTATGGAACCGCCCAGAACTCCGATGGCACGCCGATTCCCGATGGCTGTGGGCGGTTTATTGCGTATCAATATCCCGCTGGTGCGGATACCCTTACGCAGGATTCCCCCGGATGCGATTTCTCCGGCAGCGACTGGGCTGTTCAGATTGCAGACCTCGGACTCTCCGATGGCGATACGCTTGCTGTGTGGCTTTTCAACGCCTGCAACGGCGAGACAGCCCTCGTTCTGGTTGAGGTTGATATGGGGGTGCCGGCGCAGAATGTGGGAACCGTGACGCTACAGGTGGGTCTGCCGGTCATAACCGTAACATATCCCAACGGCGGCGAAAGTTTTATGTTCGGCTCGGCGATAGATATTCAGTGGATGGCATCGGATGTGATTTCGGCGGTGGACATATATTTCTCCTCCGATGGCGGCGCCACCTGGACATCTGTTGCCACGGGAGTCAGCGCCTCGCTGGGCGTGTATCATTGGACTGCGCCCTCAACGGAATCCCATCAGTGCCTTGTAAAAGTCGTCAGCGCCGCCGATACCTCTGTCTTTGATGTCAGCGACGGATTCTTTGAGATCGTTCCCAATCCGCAGATTGACCTCACCTCGCCTGTGGGCGGCGAGACATTTTTCTGGGACGATACTATTCACATAGTTTGGGAGGGGCAGGCTATTGCCGGAGCGGAGATATATTTCTCCTCCGACGGCGGCACCAGTTGGGAGTTGGTCGCCGATGGACTGCCCGTCAGCGGAACCTACGACTGGACTGCGCCGGAGATTTCCTCCTCCCAGTGTGTTGTGCGTGTGTGGGCGTCGGATGACCATTCGGTGGTGGATATGTCGGGATTTTTCACCATTGCCGAGCCGCCCGACACAATTCCGCCGGCGCCGATTACCGACCTTTCCGCAGATTCTGTTGAACCCACAAGGGTGTATCTTTCCTGGACAGTCACCGGCGACGACGGATACGAGGGAACCGCATCGGTGGTGGATTTAAGATATTACAACGAGCCTATCACCGATGCCAACTGGGATCTGTGCACGCCGGTGGATGGCGAGCCGGCGCCTGACACCTCCGGCACTGTCGCCGGAATGTGGGTTGAGGGCCTTGCCCCCGGGAACACATACTATTTCGCCTGCAAAATCGCCGATGAGGTGCCCAACTGGAGCGGTCTTTCCAATGTGGTGGAGGTCGCACTGCCGGAGATTCCCGATACAATCCCGCCGGCGGCGTTCACTCTGTATCTGAACGATAGGGGATGCTATTCGGTCACTGTGGGCTGGCTTGCCCCCGGCGATGACGGCGATGAAGGCGTCTGCGACCACTATGAGTTCCGCTACGCCGATTTTGAACTGAACGAGGACAATTTTGCCACGGGGACATTGATTTCCGATGTGCCTGCGCCCGCTCCCGCCGGGACGGAGCAGGAGGTCACCATTGACGGGCTGGAGCAGGCGACACAATACTGGGTTGCCGCCTACGCCTACGATGACGCCGGCAACAGGTCGCCGCTGGCGGTGCTTTCGTTTACCACCGACACCTGCGTTTCCCCGGATACCACCGACACAATTCCGCCGGCAAGAATCACCACACTCTCCTGTGAGAATTTCAGCCCCGAGGGGATACAACTGACCTGGATGGCGCCCGGCGATGACGATTTTGACGGCAGAGTGGCGATGTATGAAATCAGATACGCCACCCACAGTTTCTATTCCGATGAGTGGGAAACTCTTGCGGTGGACACCGCAGAGATGATTCCCCACGAGGCTGGATTCTGGGAATCCTACTGGGTGAACGGCCTTGAGCCCGCCACGGAGTATTGGTTTGCCGTTTTCGCGATTGATGACGCCGGCAACCGTTCGGAGATGAGCAACCTGGCGAACTGCTACACTATGGGCGTGGCTAATCCCATCGCCGACATCTATCTTGAGGAGGACGCCCCCGACACTATGATTGCCGACCTTGAGGAGGTCTTTGTGCCGGCGGGTCTGGTCTATGGTGTTGATGAGGGTCCGGGCGTGTCAACATATTTCGCCGGCGATGACAGTT
>JAMOPH010000390.1 GCA_027064665.1 bacterium
ACTCTGAAGCAGTTGCATTGCCTCCCGGGACAGTTTCGGTGCCGGACGCCCCATCCTGTCCGCAATGACCTGAACATAGTGCTCTGCGATAGGGATGATATCCTCCGGGCGTTCCCGCAGTGGCGGAATGTGGATGTGAATCACATTGAGGCGGTAGAACAAATCCCGGCGGAACTTGCCCTCGTCAACCATCCGGGCGAGGTCCTTGTTCGTTGCGGCGATAAGGCGGACATCAACCTCAACCGGCTTTGTTGCGCCGAGGGGGATAATCTGGTGTGTCTCAAGCATCCGCAGAAGTTTCGCCTGAATCTCGGGGGAGATTTCGCCGACCTCGTCCATAAAGAAAGTTCCCCCGTGGGCGGCACGGAAAAGCCCCTCCTTGTTTGTGGTGGCGCCGGTGAAAGCCCCCCTCACATAGCCGAAAAGTTCGCTCTCCAGAAGTGTCTCCGGAATTGCCGCACAGTTGATGGTGATAAAGGGACCGTCGGCACGGGGGCTGAGTTGATGGATTGCCCTTGCGATAAGTTCCTTGCCGGTGCCGCTTTCGCCGGTTATGAGGACCGTGCTGTCGGTGGGGGCGATTTTGCGCACAAGTTGCTTTATTTCTCTCACGGCATCGCTGACGCCGATAAATTTTGACAGGTCCGACTCACGGCGGAGTTCCCGCTTGAGGATTCTGTTCTCCCGGCGAAGCGCCCTCGTCTCCAGCGCACGCTTTACCGCATAGCGAATTTGGTCCATCTTGAACGGCTTGGTGATGTAGTCAAAGGCGCCATAGCGCAGAGCCTCAACGGCACTCCCCAGCGAGGCATAGGCGGTGATAAGTATCACCGGAATCTCGGCGTCAATTTTTTTGACATCCTTCAGAAGAGTCAGACCGTCAACATCGGGCATCATAATGTCGGCGATGACCACATCAAACTGGTCCGTTTCAAAAAGTTTCATCGCCTCGTCATAACTTGTGGCGGTGCGCACCCAGTAGCCCTCCTCGGTGAGCATAACCTCAAGCAGTTGGCAGATGCTCTCCTCGTCGTCCACCACCAATATGTGCGGTTGCGGATTGCTCATCGCACAGAAATTACACCAAAAAAGTTGCCGTGTCAAATTTTATCCGCCGAGCCAGACGAAAACCTCGTTCCTGCCGCTTTTTTCCCAGTCCCGGCGGAAGGAATGGAGATAGTTCGCCGAATATGTTGAGACATTCAATTTCCGCACCAAAGGCACACCGGCAAGTTTGAGTCTGCGTTCAATCTCGGCATACAGGTCAAAATGAACCCTGCCGTTGTATCGGCGAGTTGTGTGGGGGAAATACTCCAAAAATTCCTCGCCGACCTCATAATCCTCAAAACCGATTGCCGGACCGACAAAAGCCCCAAGCGAGGATGGGGGAATGCCTCTGTCCGCAAGGAGCGAGACCGCATTTTCCACAATTTTGGCGAGGGTTCCCCGCCAGCCGGCGTGAATGAGCGCAACCGCTCTGCCCCTGGCGTGATACAGCACCACCGGTGCGCAGTCGGCGACCCTTATCGTCAGCGCAACCTTCGGCACCAGCGATATCAAGCCATCGCCCTCTCTGCCGGCGACCGCCGGGACATCCTCGGGGGATTCTATCACAAACACCCTGCCGCTGTGGACCTGCCGCAACGAAACCCTTTTGGTCGGAAGCAGGGCTTCTTCCATCGGATACCACAGACCGTCGTCGGGGGCGGAGCGCAGTCTTGCGGCAACGAAAACATTTTCGGGGAAATCTATATCGGGGGCAAAAAGCATAGGATGACTTTCCATTGAACCTTCAATTTCTGCGGTGCCAGATATTACTTCTTCTGGGTGGCGGAGTTTAGATATTGGCGAATCAGGTCCTCAAGGGTCCGTGCGAACTGCTCCGCCGCCGCAGGGCCGTTGGCTGTTATGATGTTTCCGCATTTGACCACGGGTTCGCCGGTGTAGTTGGCGCCTTCTTTGATAAGTTCTGCCTTGGCGGTGTGGAACACTGTGGCGTTACAGTTTTTCAGAAGACCGGAGCGGGCAAGGATGACCGGCGCAAGGCATATCGCCCCCACAGGTTTGCCTAATTTATGCGCATTTTTTGCGATTCTTTGGGCATCGGGGTTGTCCCACAGGACAGGGGAACCGGCGCCGCCCACAAAGACCACACAGTCGTAGTCCTCCGCCTTTACCTCCGACAGCAATTTTTGCGGCTTGACCCTCAAACCGAGCATCCCGACAGCGGTGTCCGTGGATATTGAGGCGACAGTGGTCACGGCGCCGAGGGATTCAAAATATTTTTTTGGGGTCATCAATTCCTCGTCGCGGAAATTTTTGGGGGCGATTACAAACAAAATCTTTGCACCCTCAAGAGGTTTTTTAACCTGAACAGCGCTGCGTGTCTGCGCGGTGGATTCCGCCTCGGCGGGGCTTTTTGCCGCAAGATAAATCAGCCCCACTACAGCCACAACCACAGCGACAACCCCCAACATTGTTCTCTTATGATATTGTCTCCTTTCCTCCATAGGAACCCCCTGCCTCGCTTTATAAATTTATTTTGCACAAAAAAGCGGTCAAAATCAATATCAAATTCACAAAAGTTTCAATGTGGTTTCCTTTGCGGAAAATTCTCAAACCCACCAATGCGGAGAGGCACCACATCAACAGAAACCCAATCACAAAGCCGGCGCATTCGCGCCATATCCCAGCCAAATAAACAGATAAAATCCCAATCGCAACGGGGATTAAACCCAGCGCCACGGACAATTTTTCCCCCAGAGCGGCGGTTATTGACTTCCTCTGAAGAATTCTATCCGTCTCAAGTTCTTTCAAACCCATCACCAGACCCTGCAGCGCCCCAAGCATAGCAATCGGGAACAGATATTTTATATTCCAATCCGTCCCATATCCCCAGATTAGAAGAATCCACAGCCCCAGCATCCCGCCATCTTTGATAAACGCCGGGAAAACTCTCTCAAAAACGGGGAAAATAAAATAAGCCATAGCCCCGGTCAGAACTAATATAGTGAAAATTATATGATAAATCCCCAGAAAAATAGATAAAGCGAAAGATATAGCCAGAGTGAACATTGACGCCCCGACCAAAAACTTCCTGTTTTGGCGGACAAACTGCACCTTTGAGGGGTCCATCAGCGCAAGACCCTGCCATTCACGATATTCGTAGAGATTCAGCGAGATAAAAAGGACAGAAAATGCCTCAATAGAACGAATAAAAGCCTCGTGCAGTCCGGTTTTTTCCGCCAGAACAAAGGTCAGAGAGCCTGCGGCTAACGAGGCTAATATGTTGCTGCGAAGCACAAAATACGCCGCTGATTTAAGCCAGCGCCATCGCCACGGGGGCAGAAATTTGGAATGCATCGTCTCAAGACGCTCAACCACAGCGTCTATAATCCAGTGGGGCGTTGAGGCGCCAGCCACCACGGCGACCCTCTCAATCCCACGGAAATCCTGCGGATTGAGTTCGTCGGCGGTCTCAACCCAAAATGTCGGAAGTCCCGTCTTTTTCGCCAGTTGATAGAGCCGCTTTGTGTTGGCGCTGTTTTTCCCGCCTATCACCACAAACGCATCGCTGTCGGCGGCAAGTTCCTTTATCTCACGCTGACGGTATGAGGTCTCCGAGCACAATGTGTTTTTGACCACCACCTCGGGGAATTTTTTCTCAACTGCGGCGACCACCGAATTGAATGTGTCAACATCCATAGTGGTCTGGGCGATGACCACGACCTTCTCCCACTCCGGCAGACTCTCCACCTGTTCGGGGGAATTCACCACGGCGACACCGTCTCCCTCAACCTCGCCCTTTATCCCAATTACCTCGGCGTGGTTTTCGTCGCCGACTATGATGACCGCATACCCCCGCCGGGAATACTCCCGTGCAATCCTGTGGACATAGGCGACCTTGGGGCAGGTAGCATCAAAAATCTCGTAGTTTTTGCGGGAAAGTTCCTCAATCACCGCAGGGGCGACACCGTGGGAGCGAATAACCACTATATCGCCGGGCTGGGGCACCACCTCGTCCTCACCGAAAACCATAATTCCTTTTTCCTCAAGCATCTTCACCGTCTGGGGGTTGTGTATCAGCGGTCCGTAGGTGAAAATCCGCCTGCCACGATGCTCGTCGGCAAGGCGCAGGACCAACTCCACCGCCCTTTTGACACCCACGCAAAACCCCGCGCTCTTTGCCACCCGGACCTTCATAGTTGGGAAATATAACCTTTGCCATCCCACAGGGCAAAATTTTTCCTGCGGCAAAGCCGCTAACGGATAGAAATTGACATCACCCTGTGGAAAGTTTATCTTGCTAACAGGTAAAAGCAGGAGGCGGATTTGGGAATTATAAGACTTCACAATATGGACTTTTTCGGCTATCACGGGGTCAGCGAGGCGGAAAAGGAACTGGCAAAAAGGTATTCCGTGGATGTGGAGATTGAATACGACACCCATCGGGCGGCGCAGGACGACAAACTCAACGAAAATGTGGTCAACTACGAGCAGGTTTACCGAGAGATATACAAATTTTTCCAGCAGAACAAATTTCATCTAACCGAGACAGTGGCAGAGCGCCTTGCGGACCTTCTGTTTGAACAGCATCCTATGGCGAGACGACTCACCGTGCGGGTGCGGAAAAATCATCCCCCATTCCCGGGATTTATTGAGTGGGTTGAGGTTGAAACCACAAGGGTCAGATGAGAGAGCGGGTCTACATCGCACTGGGCGGGAACATCGGCGATGTGGTGAAAAATTTCTGCCGTGCAGTAGAACTCATCGCACAAAGGTGCACGCTCACAAAAGCGTCATCGCTGTATGAGACCGAGCCGTGGGGATTGAGAAACCAGCCCAACTTTATCAACGCAGTGATTGAGATAGAGACCGCACTTTCCCCCGAGGATTTGCTCCACTTCCTTCAGGAGATTGAGGACGAACTCGGGCGGCAGAGACAGATCCGCTGGGGCAGGCGCACCATTGACCTTGACATCATCCTCTTCGGAAGCAGGATGATTGACACGATTGAACTGAAAATCCCGCACAGGTATCTGCTCTATCGGGACTTTTTCCTCGTTCCGCTGCTGGAGATAGAACCCGACGCCGAATATCCCGCCGACGGGAGAAAACTGGCATATTTCCTTGAACGACTGCCCCAACAACTGCGGACCATAATCGGGAAAAAAGAGGACTCGCTTTGGAAAGATACAATTACATCGCTGTTGAGGGCGCAATAGGTTCCGGGAAAACGATTCTGGTTGAAGCCCTCGCCCAGCGCCTCGGCGCAGAGAAAATTGAACTTTCCCCAGAAGAAAACCCTTTCCTGCAGGATTTTTACCGCAACCCGGAGCGGTTCGCATTCCAAACTCAACTTTTCTTCCTTCTGGAACGGCACAAACTTATGCTCCGCCTGTTTGAGATTGACCTGTTCCATCAGGTCGTGGTATCGGATTTTGTCTTTGAGAGGGACAGACTCTACGCCTCTTTGATTCTTTCGTCGGCGGAGTTCAAACTGTATTCGCAGATAGAACGGTTCCTCAACCGGGAACTTCCCAAGCCGCAGTTGGTGGTATATCTTCAGGCGCCGGTGGATTTGCTTGTCAGAGAAATTCATATGCGGGGAAGACCCTTTGAGAGGAAATACATCACCGAGGAATTTATCGCCCATCTTGTGCAGGGATACAACGAGTTTTTCTTCAACTGGTCTGCCACTCCCCTTTTGATTGTGGACCGCTCCACGGTGGACATTCACAACACAAAGCAACTGGAATCGTTGGTGGAATACATAACCACGCGGCGGATATCGGGGCATCAGTATTACTCCGAGTCAACGCTTTTCTGACGGGATTTTGGCACAAAAAAGCCGCCCCAGAAACGGAGCGGCTCATTCAAATCATCCAGCGGCAGGGATTACAGGTATTTTTTCAAATCCTCGGCTTTGTCTGTGCGCTCCCAGGTAAACTCCTCAATTTCCCGCCCGAAATGACCATAGACCGCCGTCTTGCGGTAGATTGGTCTGCGAAGGTCAAGGTATTCAATCATCCCACGGGGTGTCAGCGGGAAATTATCACGGATTATTTTCTCCAATTCCTCCTCGGGGATTTTGCCGGTGCCGTAAGTGTCCACAAATATGGAGATTGGTTCGGGCACGCCGATGGCATAGGACAGTTGGACCTCGCACCTTTCGGCAATACCCGCCGCAACTATATTTTT
>JAMOPH010000391.1 GCA_027064665.1 bacterium
GGTTGATTTAAGTCCCCGGGTGAGGGATGCGGTCATCCTTGCCGTGCCGCGGTATCCCCTGTGTTCCCCGGACTGCAAGGGTTTGTGCCCCATCTGCGGCGCAAACCTCAACAAAACCACCTGCGAACACTATCAGACCCAGCAGACACCGCAGAAAGAAATTGACCCCAGATGGGAAGTTCTGGTTCAATATCTGGAAAGTCAAAAGAACAAAAAATAGGAGGAGACTATGAATAGAAATCTGGTGCTTGTGGGGACATTTTTGCTTGTTGGGGCTTTTGCAGCATTTATTGCCGGATGCAGCAGCGACGAAAACGGCGGAGGCGGAGGAGCATCATTCAGCGCAACAACCTACTACCCCCTCGGTCTCGGAGCCGAATGGACCTTCGTCAACGATTCCGGCGACACCGCCGTCTACCGTATCCCGGACACACTCACAATTGACGGACATCTTGTCTACAGGATAATTCACACCAAGCCCGGCGGGACCGACACCATACTGGCGACGATAATCAACGGGGGAATTTACACCTACATCTCCGACCTTGACTCCTTCGTCTGTATCCTTCCGGCAACTTTCTCAATCGGGCAGAGTTGGGTGGTTTTCAGTCGTGATTCCACCTGGAACACCGGCGGATATGATTACCACACCTGGACTGAGATAAATGTTAAGGCAATGGGGACAGAGAGCGTTTCCACTCCGGCGGGTTCGTTCAACGCCATAAAATTTATGAGCGTGGAGGAAAGCGGCTACTCCATCGCTGTCGGCGACAGCGCAATTGAGGATGTGGAATACGACACCACTTACTCCTGGCTTGCCGCAAATGTGGGCGAGGTGAAAAATCTTGAAAGCGACGGCACCACCTGGTCGCTGGTGGAGTATTTTCTGGGAAACCCGGTTAAATAAAAAACTCTTGCTAAAATAGTTTTTGAGCATAATGTTCTTAATTTGCAGGAAAACGGGAGGATTAAGGATATGGCTCTGCCAAAAAGGAGACATTCGCTTCAGCGCAAGCGCAAACGCAGGACACACTGGAAACTGAAGGGCGTTACCGCCGTGAAGTGTCCCAACTGTGAGAACCTGATGCTTCCGCATCGGGTTTGCCCCCACTGCGGATATTACAATGGTCGTCCCATAATCTCCGTGAAGAAGAAAAAGGAGAAGTGAAAACGGGAAGGCTGAAGTATTTCACATCTCGCTGGAAATCCCGGTGGAAGAAGGAACTCAACCGCAGGGAGCATCCGATTCGGGTTGTGGTTGATGCCTGCGGCGGCGATGCGGGTGTGTCTATAAATGTGGACGCCGCCATCGCAGCAGTGTTTGAATCCGAACACCTGGAAGTCATTTTAGTCGGCAAACAGGGGGAAATTGAACAGTGTCTTCACCGCCGCAGATTTCGCCCGCAGGAAATAAGGATCGTCAATGCCGAGGAGACAGTTGGTATGGATGACCAGCCGCTCAAGGCGGCAAAAAGGCAAAAAACCTCAATCGCCACCGGACTGGAACTTCTCAAAACCGGCGAGGCTGATGCCTTCGTCAGTGTGGGGAACACCGGCGCCGTGGTCGCCACTGCAATGCTGAAACTGGGCAAAATCCCAAACATTGACCGAGCGCCAATTCTTGCGATTTTTCCCACGCTGGCAGGGGATCCCGTTGCGGTGCTTGATGTCGGCGCCAATGTTGACTGCCGCCCAAATTATCTTCTCCAGTTCGCCGTGTTGGGCGCAACCTATGCGGAACTGGTGATGGAGCGCAAAAATCCTGCAGTGGCGCTTCTGTCCATCGGCGAGGAATCCGCCAAGGGCAACGCCGCAGTCAAAACCGCACATTCGCTTCTGGCTCAACACGCCCCCGATCTGGGCATAAATTTCATCGGCAACATTGAGGGCAGAGATATCCTCAAAGGCGCCGCCGATGTCCTCGTCGTTGACGGTTTCGTCGGAAATATCCTTCTCAAATACACCGAAAGCATCTTTGATTTCGTCAACACACTTTTCAAAAAGGGGCACAGGTTTTCAATTCTTTCGCTCATCGGCGGGCTGTTTTTGTATCCCGCCCTGCGGCGGACACTAAAGGATTTCAACTATGCCGAATACGGCGGTGCGCCGCTTTTGGGAGTTAAAGGCAATGTGGTAATTGGGCACGGCGCAAGTTCCGTCAAGGCAGTCAAAAACGCCATTCTTTTGGCGCAAAATATGGCTATTGTCAATCTCCCTCAGGCGCTGAGTAGTGCCGCCGAAAAACTCGGAACACTAACAAACAAGGAGAAGTCAAATGAGGTCGGCAATACTGGGGACAGGCTCATACGTGCCTGAGAAGGTCTTGACCAATTTTGACCTTGAGAAGATGGTTGACACCTCCGATGAGTGGATTCGCACGCGCACCGGAATTGTTGAGCGCCGTATGGCGGATAAAGACACCCCAAGTTCTGAATTAGCGCTCCGGGCGGCGAAAAAAGCCCTCCAAATGTCCAACCTCACGGCGCAGGATATGGACGCAATACTGGTGGCGACCGTCACACCTGATCATATGTTTCCCTCCACCGCCTGTCTTCTCCAGCACAAACTCGGCGCCCGCAAGGTTATGTCGTACGATTTCTCCGCCGGCTGCACCGGATTTATCTACGGTCTCATTCAGGCTGACGCTATGATTCGCGCCGGTGTGGCAAAGTATGTGCTGGTGGTAGCCGTCGAGGAGTTGACGAAAATCACAAACTGGACTGACCGGAGCACCTGCGTTCTTTTCGGCGATGGCGCCGGAGCGGCTGTCGTCGGTCCCGCAAAGGACGATGAGCACGGAATTCTGTCCACATACGCCGCCGCCGACGGCTCCCTCGGAGACCTTCTGATACTCCCTGCTGGCGGCTCCGCTATGCCGGCATCGGAGGAGACTGTCAAAAAGAACCTCCACACGCTTCATATGGCGGGCAACGAGGTGTTCAAGCACGCCGTCCGGCAGATGGAAGAAGCCGCTATCAAAGGGCTTGAACTTGCCGGGATTGATATGAAAGACCTTGACTGGCTCGTCCCGCATCAGGCGAACATAAGAATTATTGACTTCCTCGCCCGCAGGCTCAATCTCCCGATGGACAGAGTCGTGGTCACAATTGACAAATACGGGAACACCTCGGCGTCGTCAATCCCCATCGCCCTTGACGAGGCTGTCCGCGACGGCAGGATAAAATCCGACCAGACTGTTCTTATGGTGGCTTTCGGCGCAGGGTTCACCTGGGGAAGTGTTCTTATGCGCTGGCAGTAAAACCCTTCGGAGCGAAAACTCAAAAGGCGGGATAGCCCTAACTGCCGGAAAAAACTTCAATTCCGGGCGGGCTGTGTCTCGCCCTTTTGTTTTGCCGATTCTGCCCGGCGGCGAATTATGTCCTGCCGGAGAATCTCTATCTGCGCCGGCGTCAGAAAACTGCGCAGACTGTCCACCGTGGCGAGGGCATCATCAAACCTTTTTGCCTCAACCTGCACAGTCAGGATATTTTTGAGAATCTCATCGTTGTCGGGGTCAAATTTGTGGGCATACCATAGGTATTGTTCGCACTCGCCGAGGACGCCTATCCGATGATCGTATGCGGCGCGGAGAAGGAAAAAGTGGGCATATCCGCCGAAAATCACTCTCTCGCGGTCATCCCAGCGAGGGCGCCGGGCAAGTGTGCTGAACAGTTCAAACAGATGCGGCGGCAGAGGACGAAATCTCGCCCGCCGGTCCACGCGAAGGAGCACTCCCTCGGGAATTCCGCGGTATTTTTGCTCAAAAAATCTCTCCGGCACAAACGCATACACCGGACCTCTCCAGCGGGAAATCAGTGAGTCAATCATCGTCTCAAAGGCGCCCTGAAGCAGGACGGGATTGTATTTTTCGCCGCGCTCAAACGGGGCAACATACTCAAGAAATTCCCTCTCTGCGCCGCCGAAATCAATTCCCGCGGCGGCAAGTTGCTCAACATACCAGGACCTGCGCAGAAGCGCAAAATCCACCAGCGTCAAATCGGGGCGGATGCCCTCGCATTTCTGCAGATACACCGCCGGGGAATACATATCCCAACTTCCTAAAATCAGAAGCGAGTGCGCCGGCGCAAAGGAGACCACATTTTCGGCGTATTCGCGGGCGCTCCAGTTGTCGCTCTGGTCGGAGAGGGGGAAATTGCGCGCCGCAAGATATCCCGCCGCAAAAACGACAACCGCCACAGATACTTTCCGCCACCGCATCGGCGCGGAAACCCCCGCTATCCCCAGCGCGAGGGCGCCGCTTAGGGGAAGATAATACGGCGCTATGTCGGGGATATTATAGTTGAGGGCGTATATCACATCGGAGATGCCCACCAGAACCGCAAAAATCCCCAGACGGCGACAGACACCGCCGGAGATAATCATAGCGACCAGCCCGGCAAAAGACACGGGAAGTGTCCATCCGAAGGAATGCCACAAAATCTTTGCGCAGGTGGACAGATTCTGGCGGAGTTCCGCCATCGGGCGGGAGAACATCCACACGCGATACTGCCAGCCGGTCAGATGCTTGAGAAATCTTGCGAGAGTGTGCGGCGCGCCCCAGTCAAGCGCCGACGACTGCGCCGACCTTATGGGAAGATACAGATACACCGAAAGCCCCATCGCAAAAAGCACCGCCGAAAACAAAACCTGCCTGCGGGAAAGCGAACCCCTGCCAGCCCAGAGAATATAAACTATCCCCGGAATCCACAGAATCGCACTCATATGATTCGTCAGACTGATGCCGTAGAAGTATGCGAAGGCTAAAAGATAGCGCGCCCTTTTCCGCACAAGCCACAGAACCAAAAACAGCACCGCAATCCACATAAACGCCGCCGAGAGGGAATACACCTCGGTGATTACCGAGCAATCCCACAGGATTTTTGATGCGGCGAGGGAAATTGCGCCGAAAAACGCCGCAATTTTGGGAATTCCGATTTCCAGAAGAATCAGGGCGAAAAACAAAACCGCAAGGGCACCGAACACCGCCGACATAAGGTTCGTCCCCAGCACCGGGGGATACAAAAGATGGGAGAAAATCCGCCCGAAAAGAGTGTATGTTGGATATCCCGTTGGGTGAGCGACGCCGAGGGTGTAGCACACTGCGGCGAGTTCGCCGGAATCGGAAAGATTTACCGTGGGCGAAAGGGTCAGAAGATAAAGCGCCAGCGCCGTCGCAAAAACCAGCACACCAAACACAAACCGCCCGAATAATAATTCCTTTGTTTGCCGGAAAATTTCCATATTTTGAAAAAATAATCGTATGGAGACGCTATGCACAGGGAATTGTTGCGCATAGGGAATTTCAGTATTCACTCGTGGGGAGTGATGGTGGCGCTGGGGTTTTTGGTTGGGCTCTGGTATTCCGTCAGGCGCGCCAAAAAGATGAATTTCCCCCAGCAGCACATCTACGATATCTCCATAATTCTCATACTTTGCGCAATACTCGGCTCGCGGGTGTGGTATGTGCTGACTCATCTTGACGAGTTCCGCGGACACTGGATTGATGTGATAAATCCGTTCCAGTCGGGCGGATTTGGAATTTCGGGTATGGCTATGGTCGGCGGCGTGGTCGGAGCAATTGTCTCCGCCCTGCTGTTCTGCGTAATAAGGCGGATAAATTTCTTTGAAATCGCAGACATAATCGCCCCCACATTTCTTCTGGGAATGTTTGTCGGAAGATGGGGGTGCTTTCTAAACGGATGCTGTTTCGGAAGACCGTGCAATCTGCCGTGGTGCGTGGTTTTCCCACAGGGTAGCCCCGCCGGATATGTCTTCCCGCATACCAAAATCCATCCCACAGAACTCTACGAGGCATTCATAGACCTTTTTATGTTCATCCTGCTGATAAAACTTGAGAAAAAACACAGGAATTTTGTGGGCTGGTCCTTCTGGATGACATTTCTGCTCTACGGCTTGGGCAGGGCGATAGTTGACTACTGGCGCTGGTATGAACCTCAGGAAATTGTGCTGAGATACTTAGGCGGAAACCTCTCCATCCACGGCACTATAGCCCTTGGGGTGGCAGCACTCTCCGCCATAATGCTCATTATCAAACCGGGGAAGAAAATTTAAGTGTTGCGGGGGAAACCTTTCTTAAAAGAAAGGTTCTCCCCCGCGCCCCTTTCCAAAGAATTTTTAGGATTTTGGGAATCCCAAATTGCTATGACACCTCTTTCAACGGTTCTCCTTCTCCCCCG
>JAMOPH010000392.1 GCA_027064665.1 bacterium
CGTGGGATAAATTCTGAATATGGACAAAGAGAGGCTGGTCAAAGCGGTTGCCGATGCCGGTGTGGTGGGGGCTGGCGGTGGAGGTTTCCCCGCCGCCGTGAAACTTGCCGCCGATTTTGAGCACTATATCGCCAATGGCGCCGAATGCGAGCCGCTCCTTCACAAAGACATTGAACTTATGTCCCGCTATCCGGAGCAGATTGCTGAAGGGCTTGCTATGGTCAGGGACCTCGCCGGCGCACAAGCCGCCTATTTCGCCTCAAAGGAAAAATATGCCGCCATCTGGGAGCGGATAAATCCATATCTGGATAAATACGACATCGTGCCCAAATTTCTGGAGGACATCTATCCCGCCGGCGACGAGTTTGAGGTTGTCTGGCGGGTGCTTGGCAGGGCGATTCCGCCGGGAGGGATTCCTCTGGCGGTGGGCGCCGCCGTCAACAATGTTGAGACGATTTACAATATCCGCCGTGCCCTTGACGGCGAACCGGTTATTACGAAATTTCTCACGGTCACCGGTGAGGTGGAGCGTCCCTTCACTGCGCCGGTTCCCATTGGCACAGAGTTCTCCGAACTGATTGAGTTCGCCAAGCCCAAAATCGCCGACTTTGTGGTCATTGAGGGTGGACCTATGATGGGCAAAATTGTCCCGCCCGACGAGGTGGTCAAAAAGACCACCGCCGGGATACTGATTCTTCCGCCGGAGCACAAACTCGTCCGCCACAGGACTATGCCCATAGAGTATGCCGTCAGAATTGCCGCCTCTGCGTGTATGCAGTGTCAGAGTTGCACCGACCTGTGCCCGCGGCATCTTCTGGGGCATCCGATTGAGCCGCACAAAATTATGCGCTCTATGGCAATGCCGCTCTCAATGCCCGTGGAGTGGATGACCGCCGCAATGCTGTGCAGTGAGTGCGGAGTCTGCGAGCAGTTCGCCTGCCCGATGGGACTTTCTCCCCGCAAGATAAACGCCGAACTCAAGCGCAAATTCCGGGAAAACGGGGTTAAATTCCAGCCGCCGGGTGGAGAAACTGTCCCTATGCCTGAGCGGGAGTTCCGAAAGATACCCTCCGCCCGACTTGCCGAGCGACTGGGAATACTGGATTATTACCATATCCGTCCGGAGTTTATTCCTGCCCTGCCGGAGCCTGGGCGGGTGAAACTCGTTCTTCGTCAGGGGGCAGGAGCACCCTCGGTGCCTGTGGTGAAAGTCGGCGAGATGGTCCAAAAAGGACAACTTGTGGCTTCGGCTCCTCCTAATTCAATCGGCGCGAACATCCACTCCCCTATAGATGGCACGGTTGCCTCAACCGTGGACGCGATAACAATAGAAAGGTAATGCGGGGGCAACCCTTTCTTTTAAGAAAGGTTCCCCCGCAGAAAATCTTCCCGGGAAAATTGCTAAAAAATCACTTGACACTCGGCGGGGATGTGGTATTTATTGTGAAAAAAATAACAGATTATGGGGGTAGGTATGGAGTCCTATTTTTTGCCCGCCGAAAGACTTGGGGAGTTTGTTGGGCATCTCGCCAAGTTCGGTAAGATATATCGCTGTGAGCAGACCGAATCGGGTCCGCGGATAAAGTTGGTGCAGGAGAAGGATTACGGCGAATGGAATTTCCCTGCGGTCCGCACCGATGAGCCCGCAAAGTATCTGTTCATCAAGGCAAAGCGCAAAATCGCCGAGTATTTTGACGACAAATGGCGCAAAATCACGATTGAGGAGGAGCCGAAAGTTATCATCGGGCTGAAGGGCTGCGACCTTGCCGCAATTAAAATCTGGGACAAGGTATTCCGTGAGGATGAGCAGTATAAGGACCCGTTCTACATTGCGGCGAGGGAAAATGCCCTGCTTGTGGGCGCCGACTGCACAGGAATAACGCCGTATTGCTTCTGCAACCTTCTGGGTAACGGTCCGTATCCTGCGGAGGGGGAATTTGACCTGTCGCTTTCGCCTGTGGAGGGTGGTTTTGTCCTGTTTGTCGGCACAGAAAGGGGCAAGAAGGCGCTTGAGGGGTTTTCGCTTTCCCCTGCGCCGGCGGAGGCACTTCAAAAAATCGAGTCCCGACGCAGAGAACTCGCCAGAAAACTTGACGAGCAGAACGCCAAATACAAGACAGATACCTCCTGGCGCGAGTTGGTGGAGAAAAATCCCGATAGTCCTGCCTGGGCAAAACACGGTGCCACCTGCGTAGCCTGTGCCGCCTGCACCTATGTTTGTCCCACCTGCTTCTGTTTCCAGATTTACGACACCGTTCGCCCCGACGGGAAATACGAGCGGTTCATCGCCTTGGATTCCTGCAAATATCCACGGTTCTCCTTTATGGCTGGCGGTCTCAACCCTCGCGGTAAATTGGTGGAACGGTTCAAGCACAGATACAACCACAAGTTCTTCCACTATCATTGGCGATACGAAATTTATGCCTGCACTGGCTGTGGAAGATGTATTGAAAACTGTATGGGGGCAATTGATATGAGAGAAACCCTCAAATCCGTTGAGGTTATGAAGGAAACCGCAAAAACGGAGGCTTAAAATATGCCCGAGACAATAGACAACATCTATTATCCCCTGCCTGCCAAGGTGGTGGAGATTATTGACGAGACCCCGACGATCAAGACATACCGCTTTCGGATGGAGGAGCCCTTCACTTTCCGGGCGGGTCAGTTTGTCCAGTTGACTGTGCCGGGGATTGGCGAGGCGCCGTTCACGCCCTCGTCCAAGCCGGGGACCTCCGAGGAACTGGAAATCACAATCCTTCGTGCCGGCTATGTCACGGACTATCTTCACAAGCGCGTCAAGGTCGGCGATGTGCTCGGAATTCGGGGACCCTTCGGCAAGGGATATCCGATGGAGAAAATGAAGGGGCACGAGGTTCTGGTTATCGGCGGCGGCGTTGGTCTTGCGCCTCTGCGTGCGTGTCTTTATGCCCTGTTTGAGAACATTGACGACTACAAGCGGGTCTCAATCAAATATGGTGCCAAAACCCCTAACGACCTGGTGTTCCGCTATCAGTATGAGGAGTGGGCTAAAATGCCCAAAACCGACCTGAAACTCACAATTGACCGCCCCTATCCCGGCTGGAGCGGAACCGTCGGCGTCGTCACCGTCCTGCTGGACAAGGAAAACGGCTTTGATGTTGATGTCAACGACGCCTATGTGGTCTCCTGCGGTCCGGAGATAATGCTCAAATTTGTCACCTACAAACTGCTTGATATAGGTTTCTCCCCCGACAGAATCTATCTGTCTATGAACCGCAGGATGTCCTGCGGCGTGGGGATGTGCCACCGCTGCAATGTGGGTCCGTATTATCTGTGCAAGGACGGTCCGGATATGTGCTATGCGAAAATTATGAACTATCCCAATGTGTTCTCGTGAGTTTGCGCTTGCTTCACCTTTGAGAACTCAAAGAGCCCCCACCACGGGGGCTCTTTTTGTTTGCCCTGTGCTCTAACGGAGTCGGGGCAGGTGGATGAGATGGAGATTATCCCCAAAAAGCACCTCGTTCCCCTATTCCGAAAAATTTCCCCCAGATGCCCCTTCACGGCAGATGCGGTTTGAAGTGCAGAATTAGAATCAGCGGGCGGCGGGTTCCGTAGGCGGAGGACCTCGTGGGCGCTATAAACTGCAGCCAAAGTCTTTGGCTTTCTCCCTCGGGAACATTGTATCCCAACGGACCGAACTGCTCGTCATCAGCCCAGGTGCGGGTGGATTTAACCCAGTCATCGAGCGGGATAAATATCGGCGTGCTGACACGGGATATATCCTCAAATCTCGCCCGCAGCGTAAACACATTCATATCCACGATGTATCCCGGGAACCACACAGAATCCGGGTCATAGACGCTCAAGCCGTAGTCCAGCGCCATATTCCCGCAGTTGGTAACCACCGGCGCCATACTGTATGTCGTAGTTTTGGTCTCTGTGGAACCTAAAGTGTCAAAATCCACCGTGTCGTTCTCTATGCACACCGCAAGGTGGACAATCATCAGGTTGTAGAATGCGGTAAATGTCTGCGGCTCGGTGCAGGTTATCTCGTGAACGACAGAACCGCCATCCGACCAGTGGTCGAACACATAGGCGCTTCCGGTCTCCTCGGAGATGAAATCTATTGCGCTCACGCCAATCGTATCCGGCTCGCCGTATCTCACCCAGTTCATCTCCATCGCCGAGGAATAGAACACAGAATCCGAAATCCTTATCCAGCCGTAGTGGTCCGCCGACGGCGATTTCGCTACCCTTACCTTCACTTTTCCATCATAATACGCCGTGCGAATTATAGGATGTGTAAGCGTATCAAATCGGATATTTTCTGTCTCTCCATCTTCCCAGTGCATAAAGTCAAATTTATACATCCAATCCGACGAAATATCGCTTCCACTGACTTGTCCACGAACCAACTCCCCGGGGTTGAACCACGCCTCGCCGGTGTCGGACTCTGCGCCGGTGAAAAGATAGGAATTTATTATGATGTTCCCGAAAGTGTCCCCCGCCGGATGCTTGAAGATGCGATAGACATACTCCAGATTGTAATTTGCGACCAATGTGGTGTCGCCTGTCGGGGCGAGGATGCGCTCCCTGTCGGGGGAATCATCCCAGTTGAGGAAGGAATACCGCATAGTGTCGCCGGAGTAATCGTGCTCTGTGGCGGCAACAGAATGCGATGCCCCCAGTGCCCAGTAGAATGTCAGCGAATCAACGCCGGTTAGCGTGTCGCCGTCAACGATAAATCCGCCCCAGTCCTCCCGGGGATTCTTCAACAGCGTGACCACCACGCCGACTCCGTAAACGGCAACCGCCGATTCCGGCTCCTCAACGGTGAAACTCACTGTCGGCGAGAACGAATCGGCGTCGGCGAGCCCGCGCCACCTGTCAAACACATACAGCGTGCCGGAATACGAGACCACAGAGTCGGTGGAAATAGTGGCGATTGCGCCTTCATCATACCACCCGGCGCCGGTTTGAGTCGGCGCGGCGCCGCCGCAACCGGTGTATCCAACCTGAACCTCATATTGTGTGGCAAACTGCCAGTTGATTTCGGTGTTGGTGTTGATGATAAATGTCACCGAGTTGCTGCTCCCCGATGCCGGCACAGAGCCGTATCCCGTCCATCCGGTGCAGATGTGGCGTGTGTGTGCCCCTTCCCAGACCGTGTCGTCAACCGATGCCTCAATTACCGTGCCGGGCGGGTAATAATAATTTCCCACCGGCGGTTCCGGCGAACCGTAATCGGAGTTTATCGTCAGCATCACCGCCTCCTCCAGCGACATCCACTGCCAGACCACCGAGGAGTGCTGTGTGATTGTGAAACCGAACTCGGTTGCGGGCGAGGACGCCGGCGCAGACCCCGTGCCGACAAATCCCGTGCAGACCATAGAATCCGCCGGTGAGGTGACATATCCGCTCACATAAGCGCCGTCCTCATACCAGTGCACACCGTTGGGCGGCTCCGGAGAGTCGTAGGGGCTGTATATCTCCAGACTCCAGCGCACCACGCCATCCCACAGCCAGGTTATCGTGGAGTTCTCGTTGATAATAAACGATGTCACATTTGACGAACCCGACGGCAGAACCGAGCCGGTTCCAATCCAGCCGGTGCAGTAATGCCATTCGCCGTCGGCATAGACCGACTCCTGCACCGTGGCGGTAATCACCGTCCCCTCGGGATAGACCGTGGTGTCTGCTGGACTCGGCGAGCCGTAGGGCGAATACACAATCAGCGTGCACACCGGACCGGTCCAGTATTCCCAGTGCCAGGTGATTTCCGAGGGTTCTGTCATCTCAAAGGTGACCGATGTCCCCGAGCCGCTGTCGGGCACGGAACCCGAGCCGGTCCATCCCGTGCAAAAATACCAGCCATCCGGCGAGGTGACCGATGCCGTGACTTCAGTGCCCTCGGCATAGTAGTGCGTTCCCTCGGGCGGGTTCGGCGAATCGTATCCGCCGGGGTTGTTCACCACCAACGGATACATCACCGGACCGGACCACTGCCACACAATCCACGAATCCTCGTCAATCGTAAATGTCACGCTTGATGTGGTTCCGGAATCGGGGACGGAACCGCCGCCAAGCCATCCACGACAATAGCGCCATTCCCCGCCGGCAT
>JAMOPH010000393.1 GCA_027064665.1 bacterium
CGGAGGTCACGGTGGCGTCTGCGCTGGGAATAAAATGCGCCGGCATAGCGGTGGTCACCAACCGTGCCGGCGCCCACTCAAATCATCAGGAGGTCATCGCAAACGCCCGAAAGGCGTCCGGGCAACTTGCCAAACTCATTGAATCGTTTTTAGAATCTATCGCCAAGTAGAATTATCTAAACCGATACGCCACACCAAGGTGGACCTCAAAAATATCGTAGTTTTCTCTAATAGTGTTGCCGGAAGAGGTCGTGTATCTCTGGTCCCAGTTTGTCTGAAATCCGGAGATTTCTATCAAGAAATTTTTATCTGCCAAAAAGGCGAGACCGCCGGTGAATATCTGCCTTGTTTTATCGTATTCGTAAGGTTTATATGCGAGAGGTTCAATTCTATAGCCAAATCTAATGCGTGTTGGCAGGAATTTTATAGGGATAGTGAATTCCAATCCACCGCCAACCGAAAGAACCGCACGGTAGGAGTCCGGGATATATGGATTTTCGTCCACTAAATATGCCGGTCCATAATATCTTGTTCCCCGCCAGTCGGAATAGAGGACATCGGCGGCAAGATTGACATAGGGCGACTTGAACGCCACTCCCGTGCCGAACTGAAACGGCAAAAGCAGTTCTATATCCTCATCGTATTGATAGTCCTCAATCACATCTGTGTAGCCGTCCTTTTTCTCAACATAGGTTTTCGCAAGATACTCCTGCTTTATTTTGATATAGGATGGGAATTTTACCAAAAGTCCCCAGGAAAAATACTTGTTCGGCATAACTGCGACACCAAATCTGCCGGTAACTCCGGATATATCATTAGTTATATCGTCGGAGAAAACGGAATCAACCACCAGAGAATCCTCAAAACCCCAGATAGTTGCGTCCCAAGTATAATTTTCTGCGCCGACAAGTGCTTCAATAGTAGCGCCAACCGATACATATTTTGACACCTGTCCACCTATGCCGAAATAGTATGAACCAATACCGCCGTCGTTGGTCTCCAGAGCCTTTATTGAATCCCCCGCAGAGCGCTGACCGAAAAAGTATGTGGATTTATCAAAGGACTGATAGCGGTAGTATCCCAAAGCCATTGCTATTCCGCCCCGTTTGGCTTTGGGGGAAAGGACCAAACTCAAATCGTTGAGTTTGACCGCGCTGAAGTATTCCGTTCTATCAGGTCCATTGTTGATGGAGGCGATATTATTGCCGTCTCTAATAGAAATAGCGCCGGAGACTTCGTTAGCATATATATGCCCCAGCAGCGCCGGATTATAATATGCCGCGGAGTAATCCTGCGCCAGAGCGATGTGCGCTCCGCCCATCGCAACTGCCCTCATCCCCACGGGGATGAAATTGTCGGTGTAGGGGATTTCGTCCGCAACCTGCCCGAATAAAAGCCCCACCACGACCATCGTGCTTACTAATAGAATCCCTCTCATTTTTTCCTCCTTTTTATAACTTATCTACGCCGACAAACTTTTATAGTCCTCTTTTCTTTTTGGGCTTTTCGGGTGGAAGCACCTCTGTGGAATCCTGGTCGCTATTATGTTCTTCCTCTATATCTTCACTCTCGCTACAGAAACACTCCGGGAAAAGGCAGGAACAATCTGTGTATCCATAGCGGCAGAGCCGGTTGGCAGCACTTTCCACCGTTGAAATCTCGTGCTCGTGTATATTCTCATTTTCTTCCTTATTCACTTTCTTTTTGTGAGATTTTTTCCCGAGATGCGGGTCGTAGTAATAATAATTCCATTCCCTTCCCCAATTAGTATCATAGAAAAACTCTCGCTTATGATATCTCAACCAGGTCTTTTTAGAAAGTTTTTTCTTGGCAATCACAGTATAACATCCCTGGAACATCATCCCGAACGCCGCAACGGCGATTATTAAAATTGCCCTTTTCATACCAGCGCCTCCTTATTATTTCCGTCTATTTGTATACAAAAAGCGTGCCACCAAAATAACCTGATGGCACGCAATAAATTAGCAAAAGCAATTTGCCGCTCCTCCTCTGCCTGATTTAGCAATTGCACAAATTATGTGCTCATTCCTGCTCCGGCTGATGGGCGCAGAACACCTTGATATAGGTCATATGCTCAAAGGCATAGCGGGGTCCCTCCCTGCCGAGACCGCTGTCCTTCACGCCGCCGTAGGGCATAATATCCGCACGGAACGAGGGCACATCGTTCACTATCACTCCGCCGACCTCAATCTCCTCATATGCCTTTCTGGCGGCAGTTATATCGCGGGTAAAAATGCCGGCATTGAGGCCATACCGGCTATCGTTGACCAGATTTATCGCCTCGTCAAGGTCGGAGACCGGGTTGACCACCACAATCGGCGCAAAAGCCTCCATCTGCACAACCTTCGCCTCCTGCGGGACATTGACCAGAACCGTGGGTTCAAACAGATTCCCGCGGTCGTTGCCGCCGCAGAGAATTTGCCCTCCCGACGCCACCGCCTCGGACACCCACTGCTTTATCCGCTCAACATCCTTGCGGGAAATCATAGGACCGACATCGGTCATCTCATCGCGGGGGTCGCCGATGCGGAACCGCTTCATCAAACTGACCAGATGCTCAACAAACCTATCAGAAATCACCTCCTCCACATAGACTCTCTGGGTTGAGATGCACACCTGACCGGCAAGCGCCACAGCGCCCTTGGCGATTCTGTCCGCCGCCCAGAAGAGGTCGGCGTCCGCAAGAACAATGGCGGCGGAATTTGAGCCCAACTCCAGCGCTATGTGTTTCCCGGCGGCGGCAACGGCAAGTTTTTTGCCCACCGCGGAACTTCCGGTAAATGTCACCACCTTTATGCGCGGGTCGGCGGCAAGTTTCTCCCCTATTTCGGCGCCGCTCCCCGGCAGAACCGAAACCGCCTCTGGGGGATATCCCGCCTCAATTATCAATTTGCCCAGCATAAGCCCGGTTATGGGCGTCTTTGACGCCGGCTTGAATATGAACGGATTTCCCGCGGCAATCGCCGGCGCAATCTTGTGCATCGGAAGGTTGAGTGGGAAATTGAACGGCGTTATCGCCAGCACCGGACCGAGCGGGAACCTTTTATAAAATCCCCACTTGTGCGAGCCGTTGGGCGCCACATCAAAGGGGATTACCTCTCCCGGGGGTTCCCGCAGAAGCGCCGCCGCCAGAGCAAGGGTCTCCTGCGCCCGGCTGACCTCAACCTTCGCCTCCCTGGTCGTCTTGCCGGTCTCTGCGACGATTATGTCAACAAACTCCGACTCCCTTTCCCGAAGCAGTTGACGAACTTTAAGAAGGATATCCTCCCTGTGCCCGGCGCAGAGGGTTCTGGTTCGGGCAAATGCCTCCTGTGCCGACTGAAGCGCCCTCTCCACGATTTCGCCGTCGGCGGCGCTGACACGCCCCACAAGCGAATCATCATAGGGAAACCTGACCTCTATCTTTTTATCGGTGTGCACCTCGTGCCCTGCAAGAATGAGTGGATAGTCCATATTGCCCCCTTTTTAAAGTCCATTTCCCATTTTATACGAAAGGTGTACAAATAGCAAATAAAAGACTCAGGGTAAAGTGATAACCAATGTATCTGTACAGAAAACCCAATATCCGAAAGTGGGTCTGATAAAAACTGTTGGTTTATATAACGAAGCAACCGGGTCAAACATAAAAACACTATCAGAGATTGCGGGATCATCAACCACTTCTCTAACATCAATTACAACAGACGGCGCACCTATGAGGTTCCATCCGGGATAAAGTGTATCTACAAGTTCTGGTATTAAGTGTAAAGAATCCAGCACTACATATGTATCCTTAACAGAAAAAACCCAAAATGCGTTTCCAGGTTCGGAATATTCCTTTGGTATATAATTTTTTAATATATTATCTATTTTATACGCAGGGTATATATATGATGGAAATAACTCTTCAAAATTTACTTGCTCTTCAAATGGCACAGAGATTAAATTCCATCCATAGTGCAGATGATAGACCACGAGTGGATTTTCAGGGTCGGCTTCAAAGGGTCCAATATCTATCTTATCTCCTCGGGGTCTTGGATTGCCATATATATCAATCATAGGGGCGTAAAGGACTGAGCCATCAAATGGAATATACACCAGATTCCTGCCTGCATCTATACATACAGAGGAAAAAGGCAAGCCCTCGAGGTATTCTGGATACTCATACCTTTCAAATATATTTCCAGAACCAAGTATTATAACATTTTTTCTAAAATCGATAGTATCAAGATAAACACACGATGAAGCAACAAACAAAGAGCATCCTTCAACACTTGCTGTATCTTCAGGAGAATGATCTAAAACGGAATTAAACAAAATCAATTTAGAAGTCCATCTACATCCTATAGTTAACAAATTATCACCAAAAATTGGAGTTCTGGAGTTTTCTTCCACTTCATTACCGGAAAGCATAGAATTCACAAAAGTCACTTTAGATCCTCCTTCTATTATCATCCCTCCTCCAGAAGCATTTCCTTTGTTACCTCGCTCTCCGTATTCACTATATCCGCCATTTCCACCTTTTGCAATATTAAGCGACACTATGGAATTTATAAATTCTATACTTGAACCACTCACGACAATTCCTCCTCCTTTTCCTGAACCGCCATCACCTCCATAACCATCTATATACGCTAACCCACCTGAACCGCCAGCAGCAAGATTGCCAATGACCTTAGAATTTACCAGCCATATTGTTGATGAATCCGAAGAATATATCCCCCCTCCAACTCCATTTCCGCCACAGCCTCCGGAGTAAGGATATCCCAACTGATTAGTTCCACCACAGCCTCCAACTACCTGGTTGCCTATGATCTCAGAGTTTTCTAATAATAAAACTGCATATCCTCCAGCGGCTATACCACCACCAATAGCACCACCGCCATTAATGATCGCATAAGGCTGCCCCCAATAGTCCTCACCACTTCCCCCAACACTTCTATTATAATTGATTTGGCAATTAAGGCAGTAGAGATGCGAGTTTACAACACATATTCCTCCACCACTACTCCCCTTCGCTGTGTTTGAGGTTATCTGACAATGGAACAAATACACATCTGAATTTCTAGCAAATATGCCGCCCCCATCGGCGCTACCATCTCCTTCCACCACATTTGAATCTATCTCACAGTTATGCAAAAAACCAACTGAGGAAAGGAAAAATATCCCTCCACCATGAGAATACATAGGATCACAAAACTCATACTCCCCAAAACAATCACACCATCTCCAATTATGTCCCACATTATTCACGACGCGTGTATTCCACATTGTTAACTCGGAATTCACAACCATTATCCCCCCACCACCATACCTATCAGTAGACCAGTCACCCACAAATCCTTCAAAATTATTATCCCTTATCTCGGAGTTAAGAATTACCACTTGTCCATCCCATATCTGAATTCCCGATAATTTGGAATGTTCTATCACACAATACCAGAGTGTACAGTTTTCTGCCCCATTAAATTTTAAACCACAAAAGGGTTCAACACTGGGGCCTTTGGTGAAATATATCGAATCGTCAGGGGTGCCAATTGCTTTCAACACTGCTCCGGGTTTGACCTCCAAAGAATATCCCCCCATAAACATCAGTGAACATCCCGGAGAGATGACCAATGTGCTACCTTCCGGGACATAAACATCACCTTCAACATAATATGGTGATCCAGATAGGTCTAAAATTCCCGAAACACTGCCGGCAGGAAGATGAGTCTCAGCATAAGAAAGCACGGCAATAAAAAAGCAAAGCCATTTGACTCGCATATGTTACCTCCTACCCCTTATTTGTTTAAAATTACAAAAAATCCAAACAAATTCAAGAACTAATTATTTCTAAAGGTGACCGCTTTACCAATATGGTATCCAGGGGTTGTGAGTTGGATGAAGCGGGATACATCCACAGGGGGCAGTGTTGCTATGTGGGTTGGTGCATCGGGATAATACGCCCTGAGCAACTCAAGTGGTGTCTTTCCACATCTTCCGCGGTTTTTGCGCAATATGTTGAAATATGCCTGATAGCATATCGCCTTAGAAAACAAGCCCTGTTGCCACATCCCGGAAACTGAACTGCCA
>JAMOPH010000394.1 GCA_027064665.1 bacterium
CATAGGTCCCCGCCGCCGAAAGCACCGTGTCAATCAGGGAGTCAAAGTCGTGATAGACAAAGTGCGGCAAACTGTCGGGGATTCCGGTTGGGAACGAGACCTCAAGCACCGCCGCATACTGGCGGTTGCCGTTGTAGTATATGTCGCCGTCGTCGTAGGCGGTGTTCCACCATCCAAAGTGGATATGTCTTCGGCAATCGGATTCGGAATACACCACCACCGAGGGCCAGTATTGGTCATAGGCGGTGACCTCTTTGTCCACCTCACGGGGCGGGACGAAGGTGTTTCCGCCGTCGGGGGACCAGGTGAAGTAAATGTCGCCGTCGCCGTGGCGGTGGTCTCTCCAGGCGATAATTGGGTTGTTCATCGGGTCGGTGTCAATAACGGGGTCAATCTCATACCACGAGCCGGCAGAGATGGTGACGGGGGGTTCAAAGGTAGTTCCGCCGTCGGTGGAGCGGCGGTAATAGACATTTCCGCTGTCGCTTCCGGTGTCAACAGTATAGACTATATGCGGGTTGCCATTGTTGTCCACTGCGATTCCATCGGGGATTGTGTATTCGCTATAGGTTGAGGCGGCAATCCAGCGGTCATCTAAAAGAAGAGTGGGCGAGCCAGTGCCGACATTTCCATATTTCCTGTAGCGGACATCATAATCGTGGTTGTCGGAGTCGCAGTTGTGGTCGTAGACATAGGTCATATGCATCACCGCATTTCCGCCGCCGCCATATATATCTATTGCCGGCAGAGCGCATTGACAACCTCCAGATGTTATGAGAGATACAATCCCGCTCCACGAACTTCCACCAGTGGAAGAATATCTATAAGCGATGTTATAGTCTATATCTCCCTCGTCGCACGAGCCGGTTGACCAGGCGATATAGTTGAATATAACATACACATATCCGGCATTATCAACGGCAATATCGGCGAAACTTTCATAGTATTTGCTGGTGGCAATGCCAACATAGTTCCAAGATGAACCACCATCGGTGGAATACGCTACATAAACATCGTAGTCGTAGTTTTCGGCATCGTGAATATATGTGTAAGAAACATATATATGTGCGGAACTTCCCGACCCATATACCGCAATGCGGGGGTATCTGTTGGGTCCGGTATTATCAATGATGGTGCGTGGAGACCAGGTTGCGCCGCCGTCGGTGGATTTGGAAAAACATACATATCCGCTGTCGTCCCCAGCCTCGTCGCTTCCCCAGACGGCATAGATTATCCCATCGTCGCCCACGGCAAAATCGGGCTGAAATTGACGGTTTGTGGTCACGCTGTTGACCCGGGTTTCGCTGGTGAAATCGTCACCGGCGGCGGAAAAGGAATCCGGCTCGTCGGCGGCGGTGCGCAAAACCGCAGTTCGGCTTGTGTCTCCCTCGGCAATGCTCCGCAGTCTGCGCCATATCGGGCTTTCGGGGTTGCTCAACTGATTTGTCAGCCGGATATACTCTATTGGAGATTTGCTCTTGTAGTTTTTCAAAAACTGTGCCGCCAGATGTGTCAACTGCGGCTGGGTTGAAAGACGCTCGGTGAATCTGTCAATTATTGTTTTGGATACCTTTGCCTTTTTTACCCGCTTTTTCTCCGACGGCGAGTTGAGGTAAATTGCCTCGGGTGGCATCGGCTTTATGTGCGTCGTTATCCCCAAAAAAATGAGCCCTAAAAGGACTATATCAACAAGATATCTCAGTTTCCTCATATCCTTTCCCCCTCCTTGGATTATTTAATTATACACATCAAAAATTGAAAAGTCAATCAATTAGTTGTTAAATCGCACGGCAAAATGTGCCCGTTTTCCCTTGCGCAATTTCTGAAAAGGCGTATTTTTAGCCAGTATGAAATACGACATCACAAAAATACGCAATATCGGCATAGCGGCGCACATTGACGCAGGGAAAACCACCACCACCGAAAGAATCCTGTATTACGCCGGCAAAATCCACCGGATAGGCGAGGTGGATGAGGGCACCGCCCAGATGGACTGGATGGAACAGGAGAAAGAGCGCGGAATCACTATCACCGCCGCGGCGACAACATTTTTCTGGAAGAACCACCAGATAAACCTGATTGACACCCCCGGTCATGTGGATTTCACGGTTGAGGTTGAGCGGTCGCTTCGCGTGCTTGACGGCGCGATTGTTGTCCTGTGCGGAGTGGGCGGAGTTGAGCCGCAGACCGAGACTATCTGGCGGCAGGCGAACAAATACAGAGTCCCGCGGCTGGTTTTCGTCAACAAGATGGACCGCACCGGCGCCGACTTTGAAAACGCCGTCCAGATGCTCCGCGACAGGTTCGGCGTCAAGCCCGTGCCCGTCAATATCCCCATCGGTGCCGAGGATTCCTTCGTCGGCGTGGTGGACCTGATAAAGATGAAGGCACTCATCTGGAAGGACGAGACCCTCGGCGCAGAATACGAGGAGCGGGAAATCCCGGAAGATATGCTTGATTCCGCGCTTGCCGCCCGCGAGCAGATGCTTGAGGATATCGCCGACTATGACGACAGACTCTTTGAGGCAATCCTTGAGGGCAAAGAAATTCCTGAGGAGTGGATTCACTCGGCGATAAGGACCGGCACCCTGAGGCAGGAGATTTTCCCGGTTTTTGCGGGTTCGGCGCTGAAGAACAAGGGAATTCAACCGCTGATTGACGGGGTTGTGCTGTATCTGCCGTCGCCGGCGGATGTGCCGCCAGTGAAGGGCACTCATCCCAAGACCGGCGATGAGATTTCCCGCAAGCCCGACCCGGAGGCGCCGTTTTCCGCGCTGATTTTCAAAATCGCCGCCGACCCGTTCGTGGAAAGACTTTCATACATCCGCATTTACTCGGGGACGCTCAAGCAGGGCGGGCAGTATCTCGTCCCGCGCACCGGGAAGAAGGAGAGAATCCAAAAAATTTTCCGTATGCACGCCAACCGCCGCGAGGAACTCAAACACGCCTACGCCGGCGATGTGGTCGCTGTAGCGGGACTGAAGGAAGTTTTCACCGGCGATACGCTCTGCGACCCCAAAAAGCCCATCACCTTTGAGCCGATGGAGTTCCCCGAGCCGGTGATATTTGTCGCCGTTGAGCCAAAATCCCACGCCGACCAGGACAAACTTCAGAAAACTCTGGCGGCGCTGGCGCAGGAGGATCCCACATTCCGATACCGCGAGGACCCCGAAACCGGACAGACCATAATCTCGGGTATGGGCGAACTCCACCTCGAAATTTTAGTGGACCGGATGATACGGGAGTTTGGCGTTTCGGTCAATGTCGGGGAGCCGCAGGTGGCATACCGCGAGACAATAACCACCACCGCCCGCGCAAAATACACCCTTGACAGGGTCGTTGGCGGGAAACACCTGTTTGCCGAGGTGGAGGTTGAGGTCCAGCCCGGCGAGAAGGGGAGCGGTCTTGTGGTGGAGATTGAGGAAATGCCCGAGGACCCGATTGCCCGGCAGATGGTTGAGTCCGCCCGGAGAGGAATTGTCGCCACCCGCGACAGCGGACCGATTGCGGGATATCCGCTTTTGGATATGAAGGCGAAAATCGTGGGGTTCCAGTATGACCAGGAGCATCCGTCGGAGATGGCGTTTGAGATGGCGGGTGCGCAGGCTTTCTCGCAGGCAGTTCGCCAGGCAGAACCTGTCCTGCTTGAGCCGGTGATGGAGATTGAGGTGGTCGTGCCCGAGCCCAATCTGGGCGATGTCATCGGGGACCTTTCCGCCAGAGGCGCCGAAATTCAGGGAATTGACCACCGCAAGGACGGCGAAGTCGTTAAAGCAATCGTGCCTCTTGCGGAGATGTTCGGATACACCACCACCCTGCGTTCCCTCACGCAGGGACGGGGATTTTTCACGATGCAGTTCTCGCACTATCGCCGCCTTCCCCCGCAGAAGGAGGAGAAACTGCTTTTGAAAATTCGGGGATATTGATTTTTCCCGATGTCCGACCTGTCTAAATCTGTCCGAATGGGGGATGTTTTTTCCGGGATTTGCTCGCCGACCTTCAACCGGCTGTTCCGTGAAGGTTGACGAAGGTTTTTTCGGGAGTTCGCAAAAAGTCTTCGGCACTTCGCAAAAAGTTTTCGGAAAGTCGCGAAAGTTTTTTGGAAAGCCACAAAAGTTTTTCGGCAATGCGCGAAACCTTTTCGGGAACTTGCGAAAAGTCTTTGGAAATTCGCAAAATTTTTTTGGTGGTTTGAGAAGGTTTTTCGGAAGGTGGAAATAAAGTTTGGGTGAGCGTCCTCACTCTTAATCTCTCTCGGGGGAAAGAGCCCCCTTCCCCTCTGACTCACTCTCCCTGAGGAGAGGGAGAACCACATTTCCTTCTCCCTGCGGGAGAGATACTACGGTTTTTGTCAAGAAGAAATTTGGAGTTGGGCTGAAATCTGGTGGTAGATTTTTTTGGAGAACGGGCGTCCGGTGCGCAGAATCGCATAGATTATCCCCGTCAGTTTCCGCATAACGGCGCACAGTGCAGTCTTTGCCGATTTTCCCCGGCTGACCAGACGCTCTTTGTACTCCCGGAATATCCCGCCGCAAAAATTCCGCCGCGTTAAATTTTTAGTGAAAACTGTCCCTTTGCCGAACCGGTTGGCGGGATTATCTTTGGGAAAGTCGGCAACATCGGGGGCAGTCTATGGCAAGAGGCAGGGAAATCATCCAGAAATCCCTAAAAGAGGTTGTGGTTTTTGACGGTGCGATGGGCACGATGCTTCAGCGGGCGGGCTTGCCCGCCGATGCCCCACCGGAGTTGTGGAATTTAGAAAATCCGGACGAGATTTTCAAGATCCAGCGCGCCTATGTGGACGCCGGCGCACAGATTTTGACCACCAACACCTTCGGCGCATCGCGCCTCAAACTTGCCGCATACAATCTGGCGGACCGGCAGAGCGAAATCATCCACCGCGCGGTGCAGATTGCAAAAGACGCCGCCGGCAGCCGCGCAATCGTCGCGGGCGATATCGGTCCCCTGGGCATCTTCCTTCAGCCCTTTGGTGAACTGACCTTTGACCGGGCATATCAGGAGTTTTTCATCTACGCCAAAGAACTTGCCGCCGCCGGCGCAGACCTCATCATCATTGAGACAATGACCGACCTGCTTGAACTCAAGGCGGCGGTTCTTGCGGCGCGCGATGCGGTGGACCTGCCCATCATCGCCAGTTTCTCCTTTGATGAGGGTGACAGTTCTGTCACGGGGACCCCGCCGGATGTCTATGCGGCGGTGATGAACGCCCTTGCCCCCGATGCTTTCGGCACCAACTGCGGCAACGGAATTGAACCCGTGGTTGAGGCGGTCAGGATTATGCGCCAGTTCACCGACCTGCCGATTTTAGGCGAGCCCAACGCCGGCTTGCCCAAAACCGTGGACGGCAAAACGGTTTTCCCCGCGACTCCCGATGAGATGGCGGACGCCGCAGTCCGGATGTGGGAGTATGGCGCGAATCTAATCGGTTCGTGTTGCGGTTCCACGCCGGAGCACACCGCGAAAATCGCCGGGGCGGTCCGTGGGAAACCGACGCGCCCGCACAAAAGGGTCTTCGGCTTTTTAGCCGCCAGCAGGACGCAGTTGGTGAGAATCGCCGGGGACGAGCCGGTCAGGGTGATCGGCGAGCGGATAAATCCCTCGGGGCGCAAAAAATTCCGCGAGAAACTTCGTCAGGGGGATATCGGCACTGTCAAACTTGAGGTGATTCGGCAGGAGCGCGCGGATTTGCTTGATGTCTGCGTCGCCGGTTCGGGGATTGACGAGCGCCAGATGCTTCCCCGGGCGGTCGCCGCGGTGGTCAACCTGTCAAACCAGCCGCTTTTTATTGACTCCACCGACCCCGAGGCGATAGAGTGCGCCCTCAAATTCTACCCCGGTCTGCCGGTGATAAACTCAATCCCCGGCAAAAGCGAAGATCTGGAGCGTCTGCTTCCCCTTGCGAGGCGCTGGGGCGCAAATTTTGTCGCGCTGGCGATGGACGACGACGGTATCCCCGCCGACGCGGAAGGGCGCTTTGAGGTGATTCGCAGAATCGTTGAGCGCGCACAAGAGCACGGCATCCCCGCAGA
>JAMOPH010000395.1 GCA_027064665.1 bacterium
GGCTCCGCTGATAAATCTCTGACATCGTAGCGGTATATAAACAAACTGTCCCACACCGCCACATGACGGTAGATATCGTCATACGGATCCCACTCAGAACCCCATCCCTCCTTCAATTCCCCAACATAGACATACGGATAATCCACTGCAACTGTGTATCCGTATCTTATCGCGTGCCAGTCTGGGTCCTCTCCCCACTCAGTATCAGCCTTAAACTCGTGCAACTGGCATATCAACTCCGGGGAATAAGGATTTGTGGCGTCACATAAATAATAACCCACCCGGGAAGTATCAGTCCAACCAAGCAGCACAAGATATATCCTCCCATCCCCTTTTAATGGAACAAGCGAAGGACTATACAAACTCCAACCAAAACCCTCTAATTCCCCGCAAATCTCTATATCCATCGGATCATGTGCATCTAATATCATTAAATACCCTGTGCTGTCACGAGTATATATGTAACCTTCAAAAAATGTCCCGCCCCAGTAATTCTTATTTACTACAACTGGGTCGCCCGGATTGTGAACATCTACCACCAAAAGATAATTCCACTCCGTATCCCCTTCCTCTGTTAACTCTCCAAACCAACCCGTAACATATAAATACCCATTATAAACCCCAAATCCCCGAATCCCTCCTCCTATAAAACTATCTGGAACCTCCCAACTACCCACATACCTTATATTCAAACTGTCCTGAGAAAAAGAAAGTGTGAAGGCGGAAAAGGAAAGAAGTAAAATCATTAACCGTTTAGGCATTTTGCACCTCCAAATTAATTCGGGTTTCTTATTTTATTATACCCAAATCCACCCTGTATTTCAACCAAAAATCCCACCTGCTCAATGAAAAAGGGGGGACAAATGCCCCCTTTTTTGCACACCGTCAGAATTAGCATTTTTGGTTTCGGCGGGTATCGTTTTGCGCCTTTAGAATCAGGATATATAAGCCCTCAGGTTGCGGCTTCTGGTGACATGCTGCAGGCGCTTGATGGCTTTTTCCTTAATCTGGCGGACGCGCTCGCGGGTGAGTCCGAACTGCTCGCCGATTTCCTCAAGAGTGAGTGCACGCTCGCGGTTGATTCCGAAATACAGGGAAATCACCTCCGCCTCGCGCTCGGACAGAGTTGACAGCACGCGCTCAATCTCCTCCTTGAGGGATTCCTGCATCGCCTCGGCGTCGGGCGCAGGGGATTTCTCGTCCTCAATCACATCCTTGAGCGAGTTGCTCTCGCCTTCGGTGAACGGTCTGTCAAGGGAAAGGTGGGTGTTGGATATCTGCAGTGTGGCGCTGATTTCCTCCTCGTCCATATCAAGTTCCTGAGCGATTTCGGAAGTGCTGGGTGCTCTTCCGCTTTCTTGCTCTAAGCGTGAGGCGGTCTTGCCGATTTTGTGAAGTGTCCCCACACGGTTGAGCGGAAGCCTCACAATACGGGATTGTTCCGCCAGAGCCTGCAAAATAGATTGTCTTATCCACCAGACGGCGTAGGAGATAAACTTGAACCCGCGCTTTTCGTCAAAACGCTTTGCCGCCTTGATCAACCCGATATTGCCCTCGTTGATTAAATCAGCCAGCGAAAGCCCCTGATTTTGATACTGCTTCGCCACACTCACAACAAATCGCAGGTTTGCCTTGGTGAGTTTCTCCAGCGCTTCCTGGTCACCTTTGTGGATTCTTTTGGCGAGTTCTACTTCTTCCTCGGGTGTCAGAAGGGGTGTCTCCCCGATTTCTTTGAGATAAAGGTCCAATGAGCGGTCAACATCCCTCCTCGGTGACCTTGCCATATCTTCCCCCCGGATTTGTTGTTAGATTATTCAGAACAAATCTGTAGTATAGAGATATTTTTCGTCTTGTCAAGAGGAAGCCAAAGATTTTCTTTCCGGACACACAAAAATTGCTTGACAAAGGGCACGAAGGAGATATTTTCCCTTGACTTTGGGTCGGGAGTTTATATCAATTTTTTCGGTGGGGGTGTAGCTCAGGTGGTAGAGCAACGGCTTTTTAAGCCGTGGGCCGAAGGTTCGAGTCCTTCCACCCTCACTTTTTTATTTTCCGGTTGTCCAGCCGAGCGAACTCGCCTATTATTTTATCTATGGGTTTTGGGGAAATCTTGAGGAAAATTTTCGGGCACCCCTTTGAGGGAGCGACAATTATCACCTACTGCGACAAGCCCGGAATTGCCGATATCACTGGCGCGCGGGATTTCGTATCCCGAACAAAGGCGAAGGGAATTATCATCCTATTTTCGGAGCCGCCCGCCCAGAAGGTGTTAAATCTTGCCCGCGAAACCGGCGTGGAACTCGTTTCAACTCAACTTTCCGGCAAAAAGGCGGTTAGCGCCTTCATCTCCAGCCAAAACGATGGTGAAAACTATATTTTCGTTGACATAGAGAGAATTTCGGGCAGGAATATGTCTATGGACCCACTCTAAAGGGGGAGACGATGAACTCGGTGCTTTTGGTTCTGGGGGCGTTTGTACTGTATCTGGTGGCGTATCACACCTATGGGAAGTATCTGGCGAAAAAAATTTTTGAACTGCGCGAGGATGCCGTCACCCCGGCGCACGAACTCCGCGACGGCGTGGACTACGAGCCCACCAAAAAGGCGGTGATTTTCGGGCATCATTTTGCGTCCATCGCCGGGCTGGGACCGATTGTCGGTCCGGCGATTGCGATAATCTGGGGATGGCTTCCCGCGGTGCTGTGGGTGGTTTTCGGCTCAATCCTGATGGGCGGGATTCACGATTTCGGCTCGCTGGTGGCGTCTTTGCGCAACAAGGGACGCTCCATCGGTGAACTGACTGCCGAACTGGTCAACCCCCGCACAAGAACACTGTTTTTCCTTGTTATTTTCTTTGAACTGTGGATTGTCATCGCAATTTTCGCGATGATTATGGGGATTCTGTTCAATATGTATCCCCAGTCTGTGTTCCCGGTGTGGATGACCCTGCCGATAGCGATAGGTGTGGGACTTCTGGTCAGGCACAAGGGCGCAAATATCACGCAGTATTCAATCATCGCCATCGGGCTGATTCTGATTACAATCGTCATCGGGGCGCATTTCCCGATTAGACTTCCGGGGATTTTTGGTCTGACTTCCATTGAGACCTGGCTGATAATCCTTTTAATATACTCGTTTTTTGCGTCAATTCTGCCGGTGTGGCTTCTGCTTCAGCCCCGCGACTATGTCAACGCCTACCAACTTCTGATTGTGATGGCGCTTCTGGTTCTGGGGACTCTGGTGGCTCACCCCAAAATTGTTGCGCCGGCGATAAATCACAATCCCGTTGGGGCGCCGCCAATCTGGCCCTTTTTGTTCGTGATTATCGCCTGCGGCGCGATTTCGGGATTCCACAGCCTCGTCAGTTCCGGCACCACCGCAAAACAAATCAACAAAGAACCCGACGCCCTGTTTGTGGGGTATGGCGGTATGCTCACCGAAAGCGCCCTGTCAATCCTGGTCATTGTGGCGGTTTCCGCCGGAATCGGCATAAGATACATAACCAAAGACGGCTCTGTGCTGACCGGTTTTGCCGCGTGGAACACGCACTATTCCAGTTGGCTTGCGGCGAAAGGGCTGGGCTCAAAACTGACGGCGTTTATCACCGGCTCGGCGAATCTTATCACCTCGCTGGGGATTCCGCAGAGTATCGCCACCACGGTGATGGGGGTGTTCATCGTGTCGTTTGCGGGCACCACTCTGGACACCGCAACCAGAATCCAGCGCTATGTAATCGGGGAATTTTTCACCGACCTCGGACTTCCCGCACTGGCGAACAGATATATTGCCACATTTATTGCGGTGGCGTCGGCGGGGTTGTTGGCGTTTGCGCAGAAAGGCGGCAAGGGCGCATTGGTTCTCTGGCCCCTGTTCGGCACGGTCAACCAACTTCTGGCGGGGCTGGCGCTTCTGATTGTCACGGTTTACCTCGCCAAAATGCGCAAACCGATAATCTACACGCTTCTGCCGATGGTCTTTATGGTCTTTATGACCGGCTGGGCGATGGTGAAAAACATCTTGGACTTCGCCCAAAAGCACAACACCCTGCTTTTTGTGGTGGGGATTGCGGTGTTTCTGCTTGAACTGTGGATGATAGTTGAGGCAGTGCTGGCGATGAGGAAATACCTCAGGCGCACCTGACCAAATTTTTTTCGGGTTTGAAATTTCGTTTGCACCGCCTATTTTACCGGAGTGCAACACAGCAAAGGGGGCTTTATGTCCAGGACCGCCTATGTCTTCCCCGGGCAGGGGTCGCAGTATCCCGGAATGGGAAAGGATTTGTATGAAAAATACCCCGAGGTGCGCGAAATCTACCAGAAAGCCAGGCAAATTGCCGGTTTTGATGTCGCCGAGATATCCTTTGAGGCGGATAAAAAAACTCTGGCGCAGACACAATACACCCAGCCGTGCATTTTCACCCATTCGTATGCCGTTCTGACCGTGCTTGGTTCCCGCGCCGAATACGACGGCGTCGCCGGGCACTCGCTGGGGGAGTATTCCGCGCTGGTCGCCGCGGGGGTGTTCTCCTTTGAGGACGGGCTTTTTGCGGTCACCCAGAGGGGAAAACTTATGTCCGAGGCGAAAGAGGGCGGGATGATTGCCCCGTTGGGCGCGTCGCTTGAGGATGTTCAGGCGGTGGTGGATGCGCTCAAATCCCGCGGCGTAATTGAGGTGGCAAACTACAACGCCCCGGGGCAGTTCATAATCAGCGGGCAGAAGAACCTGTTAGATGAGGCGGCGAAAATGCTCAAAGAGCGCGGCGCCAAAAAGGTCGTTCCGCTGGCGGTGTCGGGGGCGTTTCACTCCCCGCTGATGCAGGACGCCCAAAAGGAAATGGAAAAAGTCCTCGCAAAAATTGATTTCCGCCCGCCCAAAGTTGAATTTTACGCCAATGTCACCGGCGACAGGGTGGACAACCCCGAACAGATTCGGAAAAACCTCGTTCTCCAGTTGACCCACCCGGTCAGGTGGATTGATATCGTTGAAAATATGGTCGGCGTCGGATTCGGGAAGTTTGTTGAAATTGGTCCCGGCAAGGTCCTGCAGGGGCTGATAAAGCGGATAAATCCCTCGGTGGAACTTTCCACCTGGGAGTCGCTGATAGATTAGCACAAATTCATAGATTTTAGAGTTCTCGCGACCGCAGGGGGATTCCTCTGCGGTCTTTTTTGCCTTGCCTGTAGACTCTCCGATTGATATTTTATATTAAAATTCACAAAAACAGGAGGCTCACCTATGCGGCGGGGATTGTTTTTGCTCGTTTTCCTTGCGATAGTTTCCGGGGTTTTCGCCAGTTATGGCGATGTGATTTCGGCAATCAATCAGGCGTATCAGAAGGGCGAAATCACCCTTGACGAGGCGGCGCTCTATAAGGCATACGCGATTGTTGCGCCGGAGCGCCTTCCCCAGCGCTTTCAGGGACTGCCGGCGCCGAAGTCCGGAACGCCCGCATTAGTGGAGATTTTCCAGCAACAGGCACAACTTTCGCAGCAAACCCGCACGCTTCTGCGAACCCTTCTGTCCCGCCCCACCGGACTCCCCCTGACCTACGACACAGACCACTTCAGGATGCACTACACCCTCTCCGGCGGCGACGCAGTCCCCAACGAGGACTATGTCCACCAGATGGCAACCCGGTTTGAGGCGGCATACAATTTTCTGATTGACACCCGTGGCTATCTTGCGCCGCCATCGGACGGCACCGCCGGCGGAAACAGCAAATACGATGTCTATATTATGGATATCCCCGGCGGCGGAGTCCTGGGATACACCTCCCCCGAGACCGAGGGCTCCTACCCCTGGAACGACGCCACAAGTTATATCGTTATGCGCAACGACTATTCTGCATATACATACGATGTTATGGGGATGATTGATGTCACTTCCGTGCACGAATTTTTCCACGCCGTGCAGATGGCATACAGTTATAACCAGCCGACCTGGTATATGGAGGTCTCATCCGTCTGGATTGAGGACGAACT
>JAMOPH010000396.1 GCA_027064665.1 bacterium
AAAACGGCGAAGGACTCGCCGAGGATGACCCCGCCCACGCAGAGGCTGATAGAAAATTTCCTCGCCGGGGCGGGGAAAAAGTTTGGATACACTCTTGTTGCCGCCGCCGTTCTTGAGGACCATATCCATCTTTTTGTGCGGGCGCTTCCCGGTGTGGCGCCGGGGGATCTGGTGCTCCGCCTGAAAAACGAAATAGATGATTTCCTGCGGCAAAAACTTGCGATGGCATCCCCGCCGGTGTGGGACGAGGATTACGGTGTGGTCTCTGTCAGCCGCTCCCACGCAGAACTTGTGGCGGAGTATGTAAAGACCCAGCGCCAGCGCCACAAATCGGGCAAAATCAACCGAACCCTTGAGAGAACGGGGGCATAGAAACACCCTTGTATGTTGCCCTCACCCTCGGTCCCTCTCCCGCAGGGAAAGGGTAAGAAAAAATCCTTCTCCCTCTGGGAGAAGGTGGCTTGCCGAAGGCAAGCCGGATGAGGGGAAAAAACAAAAAGGCGCGAGCCCACAGGACCCGCGCCGGTGAGATCGGTAGTTTCTGAATGGATCACAGATCCATACCCTTGATGATGTCCTCAAGGGTGGGGGAGCCGATTTCCTGAAGTTCGTATTTGACCCGTGTTGCGGGCTTGTTGATCTTGACCACTCTGCGCAGGTCAATCGGCGTGCCGATAACCACCACATCCGCCTCGGCTTTGTTGATTGTCTCCTCAAGTTCGGCGATCTGCTTTTTGGAATAGCCCATCGCCGGGAGAACATTGCCGGTGGTGGGATATTTCTCGTAGGTGGTGATGATTGAGCCGACTGCGTAGGGTCTGGGGTCAATGATCTCGGCGGCGCCAGCCATCTCGGCGGCGATGTATCCCGCACCATAACTCATCTCGCCGTGGGTGAGTGTCGGTCCGTCCTCAACCACCAGAACCCGCTTGCCCCTGACCAGTTCCGGATCCTCAAGGAATATCGGGCTTGCCGCAAGGATCAATTTCGCATCGGGGTTGAACGCCTTGGCGTTGTCCATCACATAGAGGACATCCTCGTAATCGGCGGTGTCAACCTTGTTGACTATGATAACATCCGCCATCTTGAAGTTGACCACGCCGGGGTAGTATGCCACTTCATCGCCGGGACGGTGAGGGTCAGCCACGACGATGAGCAGATCGGGCTTGTAGAAGGGCAGGTCGTTGTTCCCGCCGTCCCAGAGGATCACATCGGCTTCCTGCTCAGCGCGGGCAAGAATTTCGCCGTAGTCAACGCCGGCATAGACCACATTCCCGCGGTCAATGTGAGGTTCGTATTCCTCGCGTTCCTCAATGGTGCATTCGTATTTGTCAAGGTCCTCGTAGGTGGCAAATCTCTGCCAGATCTGCTTGCGCAGGTCGCCGTAGGGCATCGGATGGCGAATCACAGCCACTTTCTTGCCCATAGATTTGAGGATTTCGGCGACTTTGCGGGTGGTCTGCGATTTGCCGCAGCCGGTCCTGACCGCGCAGACCGCAATCACCGGCTTTTTGGACTTGAGCATAGTATCATTAGGTCCCAGAAGATAGAAACTTGCCCCCGCAGACATAGCGATGGCGGCGCGCTCCATCAGATACTGATTGGAGACATCGCTGTAGGAAAAATAGACCTCATCAACTTCCTTTTCCTTGATAATTTTGGGCAGGTCAGCCTCAGGCAGGATGGGAATTCCGTCGGGATAGTATTTTCCAGCCAACTCCGGCGGGTAGGTTCTGCCCTCGATGTCGGGGATTTGGGTTGCGGTGAACGCGACGACCTCAAAATTCGGGTTGTCGCGGAAATAGGTGTTGAAGTTGTGGAAATCTCTTCCCGCCGCGCCCATAATCACCACTTTCCTCTTGCCCAGTTTTCTCGCCATAGTTCCACTCCTTGTTTATGGTTAGTTTTTTAATCAATAAGAAGTTAATCGGTCAAAAGAGAAACTCATAATACCAGATAGGCAAATCCTGTCAAGGAAATTTATCGGTGAAAAAATCCTTGTGCTTTTTATCTCAACCTGTAAATTGAACCTCAAAACGCAAGGAAAAAGGAGGTTGGAGGTATGCGCCGGATACTGATTGTCGCAACTGGTGTGGTGTTTTTGGCTGTGCTGATGAGCGGATGTGTGTCCTCACACAAAGAGGGCGTGGTAGCCAAAGTTGGCGATTACGAAATCACCGCCGAGGAACTCAACAAAAAAGTCGGCAATGCGCACTTCAAATCGTATGAGGATGAACTTGAACGCCGCAAGAAAATCGTTGAGGATATGGCGGAGGACAAACTGATGATTCTTGCCGCCTACGATGCCGGACTGGACAAGGATGAGGAAATCCTCAAAAGCCTTGAGGAGAACAAGGACTCCCGCCTCAACCGGGCACTTTATAAAATTGTCGTCACCGAGAAAGTCAAAGATGTGAGCGAGGACCAGATTAAAAAGGTCTATGAGCGGATGAAGACAAGAATCCACGCCAAGCACATTTTAGTGGACTCCAAGGAACTTGCGGATTCAATCTATCAGGCGCTTCAGAACGGCGCCGATTTTGACGAACTGGCGAAAAAATACTCCAAGGACATCTCCAACAAGGACAAGGGCGGCGACCTTGGATTTTTCACCGCACTTGATATGGTTGAGCCCTTTGAGGATGCGGCGTATGCCACCGAACCGGGCAAAATCTCCAAGCCGGTCAAGACCAGATACGGATGGCACATAATCAAAGTTGTGGAGAAAGTGCCCAACAACACTCTGCCCGATTACGACATAATGAAGGAGAGAATCGCCAGCAGGCTCAAAAGCCGCCTGCGGACAAAACTGGCTCAGGCGTTCATTGACAGTCTCAAACAAGCCGCAAACTTCAAGTTCAACGACGATGCGATTCAGGTCGTGATAAAAAGATACAAGGAGATGAAACAAAGCGGCGAAAACGCCAAGCCTGTGCTCAACTTTACCCCCGACGAAAGAAGGATGCAACTTGCCACATACAAATACGGCACAATAACGATTGAGGACCTTGACACTGCGTTCAAAAAGATTCCGCCTATGCGCCAGCCGAGACTGGAGACTGCGGAGGCAGTGAAGGATTTTGTCAAGATGATTCCGCAGATGACACTAATCAAAAAGGCAGCCGAGGACCTCAATGTGGAGAACTCCCCGGAATACAAAGAACTTTACCAGCAGGAACTTGAAAGCAGGATGAAGGCGAAATTCCGCAAAAATGTGCTGTATAAAGATGTCAAGGTCACCGATGAGGAAGCAAAAAAATTCTATGATGCCCATCCGGATTCGTTCATAGACTCCGCCAAAGTGCATGTGCTTGAGATTCAGGTGAGCGATTCTGCGCTGGCGGTAAAAATTATCAAGCAACTCAAAAACGGCGCAGATTTCAAAAAACTCGCCGAGAAATATACCGAGCGCACCTATGTGAAAAACAGAGGCGGCGACCTCGGCGCCTTTGACCACAGGAGATATCCGCCCCTGTTTGAGGCGGCGCAAAAACTCAAACCCGGCGAAATCTACCCCGAGCCAATCAGAATGGGAAACAAGTTCTCCATCATCAAACTGGTGGAGAAAATTCCACCCAAGCGCAAGCCCTTTGACCTGATTAAAAACAGAATCAAAAGCCATCTGGTCAGGCAGAAGCGGAAAGAGGCGTTTGACAAGTGGCTGGAAAGTGCCAAGAGGAAGTTTGGATTCAAAATTTACGAGGACGAAATCGCAAAGACGATTGACAAATCCAAATACGAGACCGCTTCCGCCAAGGACACCACGGCGAAAAAGTAAGACTATCCGGGGGAGCCTGTGCGCTCCCCCATCCATTTTTCACGGAGGGCACCGTGGACGCCGCAATAGGACTTCTGGAATTCGTCAGCGTCGCAAAGGGGCTTGAAGCCACCGATGCTATGGTCAAGGCGGCAGAGGTGAACCTTCTGCTTGCCAAGACAATCTGCTCTGGCAAGTTTTTGACCATCGTGTCCGGGGCGGTTCAACCCGTGGAAGATTCCGTCAGGATGGGGCTTGACACCGCCGGAACCTACTGCGTTGACCACATAATAATCCCGAACCTTCACCCGGATGTAGTTCCGGCGTTCACCGCCACCACCGGCGCAGTTTTAGGCGAGGCTCTGGGAATTATTGAGACTTACACTGTCGCCAGTTGCATTAAAGCCGCCGATATTGCCGCCAAATCCGGCGATGTGCGCCTGTTAGAAATCCGCCCCGCCGTGGGGCTTGGAGGGAAATCCTTCGTCACCCTCACCGGCGATGTCGCCTCGGTTGAATCGGCTGTGGAACTGGGCGCAGAGTATCCCAAACAAAACGGCGTCCTGCTGCAAAAGGTCGTAATCCCGCACCCCTACCGCAAAATCGGGGAAATTGTGTGATTTTTTTGCGGGGGAAACCTTTCTTAAAAGAAAGGTTCTCCCCCACGCCCCTTTCCAAAGAATTTTGGGATTTTGCGGCGGACTAAATCAAAGATTTACTCCGCCGCGGGAAATTCCAAAATGCTATGGAAGAGGCATAGCGGCTTCCCTCTCACGCCGTTCCTAAAAACTTTTCGGCGTTCGGAAATCTTTGATTTCCGAACGCCGACCCAAAAAGTTTTTAGGAAGGGGGTGCGGGGGAAAGCCCTTTTTTTCAAAAAGGGTTGCCCCCGCAGAAAGCTATATGGACTGCTTTATGAGGTCAACGAAGACTTCCGGCGGCACAGCGCCCTCAATTTCGGCTTTCTCGTTCACCACGATTTTCGGCACAGCACGCACCTCAAACCGGTTGGAAAGGTCGGGGAACTCGGTGGCTTCAATCATCATCCCCGTGACCTTGTCCGATTCAAGGGCAAACTGGTGGGCAGTAAACACTGCATTGGGGCAGTATGGGCAGGTCGGCGTGACAAAGACCATAATTCTGACCGGGGTATCAAGGGTTTTCAGGTAGTTTTTGACGCCCTCGGGAAGTCCGGACTGCTTGTTGGAAACCATAAGAATATCTTCAAGCAGTGCGGCGAACTCGTATCCGGCGGGGATTCCGAAAAATCGGATTCCGTAGTCAACATCTTTGCCGTCCTCAATCCCCACTATTGCTATCGCCGGAACTTTGTCAATGTCGTACAGTTCGGCGTCCTCTTTGTCTATGACCAGATTCTTGACCTCAACGCTCAGTTTGTCAGAAAGTTCCGCAAGTTCTGTCATAAGTTCCCTCGTCTGGGGACAATACTGGCAGTCTCCAAGTTCCTGAACAAAAACCACAATTTTGACCGGATTGGCCATCCCCTGCAGTCTCTCACGAATCGCCTGTTTGTCCTGTTCGCTTAAAATGGGCATTTTGACTCCTTTGGTTTTGTTTGAAAAGTTAAATATCACTAAAATTGTTTTGCAGTCAAACTAAATAATTTTTTCACCTGATTTATAAAGTTCTATCACAGGGACAAAGATTATTTCACCATCGTGAGGCACGCGGAAATCAGGCGTCACAGGTTGATTGTCGGCGGGATTTATCGGCAGGAACTCATTTTCCAGAAGACCCAGTATTTCAAAAATTCTTTTTACCGTGGTGCCCCTCTCCGATTGATATACCACCTTTCCGTTGATGATGACCCTCATACCGCCCAAAGATATTCCCGCTCGTCTGCGGCGCAAGGAATTTATTTGTGCCAGATAACTTTCCCGCGCTTTATCACAACTTGAGTAAGGTGCTCGCCGTAGAAATACGGCACCTGTCTGTGGTTTTCCGCATCCCAGATTACGAGGTCTGCCAGTTTGCCGCGGGTTATGCTTCCTGTGGCGAACTCAATTCCCAGCGCGTAGGCGGCATTTATCGTGGCGGCGACCCACGCCTCGGCAGGAGTGAGTCTCATCTGCGTGCAGGCGATAGACATCACCAGCGGCATACTGGTGGTCGGCGAGGAACCGGGATTAAAATCGGTGGCAAGCGCCACAATCGCGCCGGCATCAATCAACTGGCGACCGGGC
>JAMOPH010000397.1 GCA_027064665.1 bacterium
CGTGTCATCAAGGTCAAACACGCCGACCTCACAGAACACATCGCAGAATTTCGCCAGTTTTCGCTCGGCGACCTTCGGAAGCATCTCGTTGACCACAAGGTCAACATATTCTCTGCGCCCGTTGGGTTTTTCGCGGTATTCGGCGGGGATTTCGTGCGCGCCCAAAAATGTGGCGACAATGTCCTGCGGGACCAGTTCGCGGAGGCGTGCAATTGCCTCAAGCATCTTCAGTTCGTCCCCGGTGGAGAGCCCATATCCGCTTTTGACCTCAACGGTGGTGGTGCCGTTGGAGAGCATTCTGTCAAACCTGAACAGCGCGGACTTGACCAGCGCGTCAACATCCGCCTCGCGCACGCGCTTTGTGGTGTTGAGGATTCCGCCGCCCGCCGCGGCTATCTCCATATAGGACCTGCCCTTTATCCGCATCTCAAACTCAAGTTCCCGCGTGCCGACAAAGACCGCGTGGGTGTGCGGGTCCACAAGCCCCGGCGTGACAAGCGCCCCCTGCGCATCAACCGATTCGTCAATCTGTCCGTCGTATTTTTTGAGGATTTCCTCGCGCTTGCCGTAATCAACAATTTTTTCGCCGTCAATCACCACGGCGGCATCGGCGACAAAACCGGGAATCGCCATATCCTTTCCCCTCAACGGTGCGCCGCCGCGGGCGTCCATCGTCAGAAGTTCGCCTATCCTGTCTATCAGAAGCATATCGTCCCCCCGTTGACTGGAACGAAACCTACCGCAAAATCCCCAATCCGGCAAAGCAATTCGTTTTGCGGGCGTTAAAAATTTTATCGGGAAATTCCCTCACGCCTTTTTGAGGGAGACCACAAGTTTTTTCTTCCCGATTTCCCATTCTTTCGCAAATTGGGCATCCTCAAGCGGCTCAAACAGAACCTGCTTCGCCAGAGTTTCCGCCGCTATTCTGTCCACATATTTTTTCAGCGCCGCCACAAGTTCCTCATCGTCGCTGACCAAAGAAAGCACAATTCTGTCGGTGACCTCAAGCCCGGCGGATTTGCGCGTGTTCTGGATTCTGTTGACCGCCTCGCGCGCGAATCCCTCGTCCCTAAGTTCCGGCGTGATAGTGGTATCCAGCGCCACGGCGATATTTTTCTCCGCCGCAACCACATACGGCTGTCGCGCCTTTGCCTCAACCAACAGTTCTTCCTCGTTGAGGGTGTGGTCCTTGCCGTCAACAGTGATGTGCCAGATTCCGGTCTCCAGCCCGCGGGCGAGATCCTCCGAGGACAGCGCCTCAATTGCCGCCTTAACTTGAGGCATCAGCGAGCCGAACCGCTTGCCCAGAACCTTGAAATTTGGCTTGGCGCGGTATTCAATGAACTCCCCGGCATCCTCGGCGAACTCCAGCGACTTGATGTTCAACTCATCCAGCACGACGGAAAGAATTTCTTCGGGCAGGTGGTGTTCCCCCGGCAGGATGACCACAATTTTGCCCAGCGGCTGGCGGATGTTGATTTTTGCGGTGTTGCGCGCGGAACGCCCCAGTTCAACCACTTTTATCGCCAGCGCCATCTGCTCCTCAAGGTCTGCGTCAATGAGCGCCTCGTTCACCTCGGGGATTGACCGGAAGTGGACGGATTCGCCCATCTGTTCGCGGACGGGTTCGGTAAGGGCGCGCCAGTAGAAATCGGCGGTCATCGGCGCAAACGGCGCGATAAGTTCCGTCACAGCAACCAGCGTGTTCCACAGGACAGAATACGCATTGCGCTTGCCCTCGTCCATCCCGCTTGACCAGAACCTGCGCCTGTTCCGGCGGACATACCAGTTGGAAAGTTCGTCAATCACGAACTTCTGGATTTCCCGCGCGGCGCGGGTCATCTGGTAGTCGTCCATCCACTCGCGGTATTTTTTGATAAGCGTGTTCAGCCGGGAAACCAGCCAGCGGTCAAGGATGTTGTCAAGTTTCTCCGGGAGCGGTTCCGGCGTGTATCCGTCAATCTCGGCGTAGAGGGCAAAGAAATTATAAGTGTTTTTGAGAGTGTCAAAGAATTTCCGCAGGGTCTCGGCGACGCCGTCGGTGTCAAATCTTGTGGGGAGCCACGGCGGACTGGTGGTGATGAAATACCACCGCAGCGGGTCGGCGCCGTATTTGTTTATAACCTCAACCGGGTCAACCACATTCCCCCGCGATTTGCTCATCTTCTGCCCGTTCTTGTCCAGAACCAACTCAATGGAGACGCAGGTCTTGTAAGGCGATGTCCCCTTGATGAAGGTTGAGATAGCCAGAAGCGTGTAGAACCATCCGCGGGTCTGGTCAACGCCCTCGGCGATGAAATCCGCCGGGAAGCGCCTGTTGAACTCCTCCTCGGAGATTCCGAAGGGGTAATGATACTGCGCGAAGGGCATTCCTCCGCTGTCAAACCAGCAGTCAAGGACCTCCGGGGTGCGGGTCATCGTGCCGCCGCACTTGGGGCAGACAAGTTTTATCTCATCCACTGCGGGCTTGTGTGGGTCAAAGTCCGGCGGGAGTTTCTGCCCGGACATTTTTTCCAGTTCCTCGTAGGACTCCACAGCGTGCTGGTATCCGCACTTTTCGCAAATCCAGATGTTCAGCGGCGTTCCCCAGAATCTCTCGCGGGAGATTGCCCAGTCAATGTTGTTTTTCAGCCACTCGCCGAATCTTCCCGCGCCGATTTGCGGCGGATACCACTTGATTTTCTGGTTCTCCTCAATCATCCGGTCCTTGTAGGCGGTGGTTTTGATATACCAACTCGCCCGAGCATACTGCAGAAGCGGCGAATCACAGCGCCAGCAGAAGGGATAACTGTGCACGATGGTCTCCCGACGGAAAAGCAGTCCGCGGGATTTGAGGTCATCCATAATTTTCGGGTCGGCGTCCTTGAACCACAGCCCGGCAAAGGGTTCCGCCTCGGGTTTTATCTTGCCCTCGTCGTCAACCAGTTGAATCAATGGAAGGTCCCATTTCTGCCCCTCCTCAAAGTCCTCCTTGCCGAACGCCGGCGCAATGTGGACGATTCCCGTCCCGTCCTCGGTGGTGACATACTCGGCGTTGATGACGAACCACGCGTCCTTGTCCGGCTGGACGAAGCGGAAAAGCGGCTCGTAGCGCAAGCGCGCCAGTTCCGTCCCCTTGAATTTCCGGATTATTTTGTAATTTCCCTCGCCTAAAACGGCATCGGCGCGCTCGGAGACGATGATGAGGTTTTTTCCCTCGTGCTCAACCAAAAGATACTCATAATCCGGGTGGACCGCCAGCGCCACATTGGAAAGCAGTGTCCACGGCGTTGTGGTCCAGACGAGGAAATAGGTGTTTTCGGGGACCGCCTCCTCGCCGGGCAGGGGCGAGGTCAGTTTCATCAGAACATAGACCGATGGGTCCTCGGTGTCTCGGTATCCGAGGGCGACCTCGTGGTCGGAAAGCCCTGTGCCACAGCGGGCGCAATACGGCAGAACCTTGTATCCCCTGTAGATGTAGCCCTTCTTGAAAAACTGCGCCAGCAACCACCAGATTGACTCAATGTATTTCGGGTCGTAGGTGATGTAGGCGTTTTCAAGGTCAAGCCAGTAGCCGATTCTGCGGGTCATCCATTCCCAGTCCTTGAGGTAGCGAAATACGCTGTCCCGGCAGGCTTTGTTGAACTTCTCCACACCATAGGTTAGGACATCCCGCTTGGATTTGAGTCCTAATTCTTTCTCCACGCCGATTTCCACCGGGAGACCGTGGGTGTCCCATCCCGCCTTGCGCTCAACATAATAGCCGGTCATCGCCTTGTATCGGCAGACGATGTCCTTGACGGTGCGGGAAATCACATGATGCACGCCGGGCTTGCCGTTTGCGGTGGGCGGTCCCTCATAGAAATTGAACCGTGGGCGGTTTTTCGCCAGTTCCAGCGATTTTTTGAAGGTCTGTTCCTTATCCCAGCGGGAAAGAATTTCCTCTTCAAGGCTGATTTGACCGAAATTTTTGTCTAACTTGCGGTAGTTCATACCTGTCCTCCGTATATGTGATTTTTTCATAATACACCGATTTTATCGGGTTGCAAACAAAAGTTGTTCCCCGAAAGAGCGGGGCGGGGGCGATTTTGCCGGAAATGAGCAATTATTTTTGCCCTGGACCGAAATAATCCTTGTGTATCCGAAAATTTTTTAGAAATTGGGAGTATGCAAACAATCAGGAGGTTTTTAATGAAGTTGTTTAGGATTGTGGTGGTCGGGCTGATTGCGGTGGCGCTTTTGGGCGGATGCAGCAAATCCAAAAAGTCGGAGGAGACAAAAAACACTGCCCAGACCCAGACTGCTGGTGCGAAATCCGACACCGCTGGTGCGGAGCAGACTGTTCAGGTGGCAAAAATCAACAAAACTGTGGAGGCACTGCCCGATGTAGCGCAGAAATTCAGGGAATTGGGCGAAAAGCCCCAGCCGCAGGACCAGCAGCAGGCTGTCAACGATATGATGATGGCGATGGATGAGGTCGCCAAAAAGCACGGACTTTCCGACGGGCAGGAACTTCTGGCGTATGTGGACTTTATCGTTCAGTTGTCCTCAATGCAGAAAACTATGAACAATCTTGACAGCATCCTCAATGCTATGCCGCCGGACCAGAGAAACTCCCCGCAGGTTCAGCAGTCTGTCCAGCAGTTGAAGGACAACTATAACTCGGTCAAGCAGAAATACGGCGATTCTGTCCTTGTGGCTGTGGAGAAAAACACGGACAAGATTGACAAGTTCCTTGACGACCTTGATAAAATCCGTCAGGAGCAGGCGGCAAAACAGCAGGAAAAGTTCCAGAATGTCCAGCAAAAGGCGCAGAAGACTCAACAGCAATCCACCGCCGGCACCCAAAAGAAAAAAGTGAGAACCAAAAAATAGCGTTCCCAGCAAAAACCTTTCCGAAAGCGGGCGGTCTTTGTGCCGCCCGTTTTTTTTGTTGTGGGTAGCAAAAAAGTGTTGACTCAACAGATTGGTGCTATTATTTTCAAAAATCGTGCTACGAAGGAGGGAATATGGCACTATACAGGTTCGGCATTGCAGTTGAGAGGGAATTGGTTGATGAATTTGACCGTATGGCTGAGCGTGCGGGATACTCCAACCGCAGTGAGGCTCTGCGGGACCTTATGCGGGATTTTGTGATTGAAAAGAAAGGTGAGACCGAGGACATACCTGTGGTGGGCTCTATCACTATTATCTACAACCATCGCAAAAGAATTCCCGAAAAACTCACGGAATATCAGCACGGGCACGAGGAGGAAATCATCTCCACGATGCACATCCATCTTGACCGGGACCACTGCCTTGAAATAATCGCCGTGCGTGGCTCCGCCAGAAAAATCAAAAAAATCGCCGACCAGATGCTCTCTATGAAGGGCATCCTTCACGGGAAACTGGTGATAACCGCAATCCCCGAACAGATAAAAAGATAGGGAGGTGCACTATGCTGAAAAAAATCACCTTGCTGTCTGCAGTCGCTGTGATTTCCGGGATTGTCCTCGCCGGAGAGGATACGCTCAAGACCTACACCGGCGAGCCGGTTGAGGTCAGTGCGCCTCGGTCGGTGGTGGAGAAAACCGACAGCGTGCGGGAGGATATCACTCCGTCAGGTTCTGTGCTTGATGAGGCGGCACGGCTCACGCCGGCGCTGTTTTTCACGCGGCACAGTCTCATAGGATATGCTGTCGCCGCAGGTGCCGCCGGCAAGGTGAACTTTATGGGGCTTGGCGGCTCCCCCACCACGCAGGTCATCTTCACCTACGACGGCGACCCGCTGTTTATGGGTTTGATGGGGCATCCGGTCTATGATGCCTTCAGCGTGCTTGGGCTGGGCAAAATTCAGGTTGTTGAGGGCGCCTCGCCGATAGATTTCGGCGCCGGCGCTATGGGCGGTGCGGTCAACCTGTCCACAAAGAGGCTC
>JAMOPH010000398.1 GCA_027064665.1 bacterium
TCCGCCAATTCCGCCGGCGCCGCCCTCACGGGAAACAAATGCTGTGTCGCTGTCGGCGGTGTTGTGAATATGCCCTTTCCCCGAAATCAGAAAGTTTGCGCTCTGTTCCGAGGAATACTGATTGAGAATGAACGAGCCGGAGACCATATCCGAGGTCATCAGGGGTTTCCAGCCGGCGCCGTCGTAGAAAAACAGCGTGTCGGTGCCGGAAGAGTTCCCGTCCACATACAGACCTCCCCGTGGCGTGGCGGACGGCTCACCATCCCGGGGCGCAATCCCAACATATTTAGCCTCTGAAATCCAGAAAAGCGTGTCGCCATAATCGTGAAGAATCCGCAGACTCACAGTGCTGCTGGTGTTGTCGGCATCAATTGTGAATGTTGCGCCCTTGTTGGCGGAAATCGCAAGGGCAGAGTCGGATATGATGCTCTTTGTGTCGCCCGGGCCAACCATTGAGAACTCGTTTCCGGAGTTGCTTATCGTGATTCTGTCGGCGCCATCCTTCTGAAGAACCAGAAGTTGCCCGACACCGGTTTTGTTTATGTAGATAGAAGGGGTGGCGTCGGGGTCGGTCTGCGCCGACGACGGCGAAAGTTGAACCCAGTCGCCGTGAATTGAGTCCTGCACCGCCGAAGACAGTTCGTCCCAGTCCACTGCACCGGCGGAGATATCGGTGGACAGCGTCCCGGAAACCGCACCGGCGGCGGTGATATCACCGGTCAAAACGAGAGAATGTGTGTGCGAAGTATCCGAATAGGCGCCGAGGGTGTCAAGGTTAACTGCCGCAACAGAATCGGCGACCGCCGCCCTGAAGGAATATCCCACAGATGTCAGCGGAATTCTCGGCGAAAGGACTTCGCCCTCAACCTCAATCTCAAGGTAATACTGCTCATCAAAGGGCAGGTTTATTGGGTTGGTCTCACCCAACACCACATCAAAAAGCCCCCTGTGGACACCCACGGAACTGTGGGTCTCGCTCCACAGCGCCGTTCCGCCGGTGGGGACATTGTAAAGTCGGAAAGTCATATCGTATGTGCCCTCAAGAGCGACACCGGAAGAATTGGTGATTTTCCCCTGATAGTTGATCTGGGCGGGAACAGCGGCGGAAAACGAAATCACCGAAAGCAAAGCACAAAGCAAGATTATCCTTTTCATCTCTCCCCCCTCTAACTGCTTTTTTGAAAAGATAAAAGCAAAAAATTTTAAAGTCAACCAAAAAGCCCCCGAAAAATTCGGGGGCTAACCTATCAGGTCAAGCGCCGGTTCCACACAGTCGTCAGAGGGCAGATACAATCAACTGCTACTTTTCAGGAGCACTGGACTGCAGGTTCTTTTCGTTGAGCCGCATAATCTCACCCCATATCCCCAGGATAACCGGATTGTCCGGATTGTTCTCAGTCTGTTTGTTGAGATATTCAATTTCGTCCGTCTTCAGGACTTCCCCACTCTGAACCCGGGAGAGATAACCCTTAAACTCCCTATACAGTTGAACATTATACTCAATCTTGTCCCTCAGTTCTCTTATTCCGTCGGAATACTGTGCCAGATTCTGGATGTCCTCAAAGGTGACCGGTTCACACTCCGGACAATCCTGCCCTATATATCTGCCGTGATAACTTTCATAAAGAGCGTAATCATAGATGCCGTTGCCGGGATGGGGTGCTTCAAGCAGTTTCCTTATATTTTCTCTGTGAGCGTATTCAGGGTCAAGTTCGCCGTGCTCAAATTTGCCGGTTCTCCTGTTGAACCAGATGGCATAAGGACTGCCATCCTTTTCATAGGCAAGATACCCCTTCATAATCCTATCGTAATGCGGGTCAAGAACTTCCTCTGGAATGTCAGGATTGCTGTCCCGTCTGTGCCCGATGGCGATATAAGTAAACCGGGCATCGCTGACCTCCTCATCCGTTGCCACCACAAAACCATCGGATTTAACTTCCTTAATGTAGAGTTTGTGCCACTCTCCAATGGGTGTGACGGTCACAATTACATCAGATTCCGGGTCAACAACTCTGGCAAACCGGGTATCAAATTTGACCTCAACCTCACGCCCGGAAATCGTTCCGGTGCCGCCGGTGTAAACTTCAACTTCCGGTGAGGTGACCGCATAAGTGGGTATGCGCTCATCCTCGCCGACATCGGTGAGAACAGTGTAATTTTTGTTGGTTATAACCTCGCCGGTGACATACTGTCCGTATCTTTCTCCGGCAACATACTGCCCATATATCTCGCCCCGGGTGATGTGACCAAACAGCGCTCCGGTTCCGCCGGCACCGATGGAGGCAACAATAGGCTCATTCAAAATATCTCCCATCTCTGGATTACTCCTCAAAAGACCACTACCGTTACCAGAACCGCCATTGTAATAAAGACCGTAATAAGAGCCGTCCGTCTTGGTATAAGCAAGTGCTCCAAAGCGTGAACTGGTATATGCTCCAATAACTCCGCCAGAAAACCTTGGGCCAGATGCAACCTGTTCCCCCTCAAGACCAAATAAATAGTCATACTCATCACTTCCACCCGGGTCTGTTGAGGGAGAATCTGCTCCAATACCGGCTCGGCTATAGTAACATCCTCCACCCTGCCCAGAGTTGTAGTTGTTACCTCTAACCCCATAATCTCCGCTTAAATCGCCGGTGTAATCATTATCTCTGGAACCCCGAATAGATGTTCTTGATGAAGACCCGGCATCATGATCGTATCCGTAAACGGAGTTAGTGGATGATGCCAAATATGTATAAACATCCGATGAATAATACGCATAAACCCTATAATTTGAATTGTAATTGGTTCCTATACCTATATGTCCAGAGCCATCATCATAAATAGCAGAGTTGCCCACGCTGCGTGTTCCTGTCCACCTTACGGCTCTTCCCGATGTTCCACTTCCCTGAGCATATCTGTCATCAAGATTCACAGATGCTAATCCAGTCACATGCCCGGTGTAATCCAGCGTCACATCCTGAATAACCGTCCCATCACTGTTATTCACAGAACCCTGTGAGGACATATCCTGATGGGTTATTGTCACATCGTGCCCGGTAGCATTATAACTTATATCTATCCCAGTGCCTTCGTTGAAGTCCAGTGTCTGCGAACCATCGGTCACCGAAAATCTATAACTCCCGTTGGTATAAACATCCACAAACTGTGTGGCGTCAGCAATTTCGCTGTTCCCCACCACTCCGGAATTTATGTTGAGCGAATTATATGTCCCGGAAACATCCCCGCTGAAGGAAGTTGAGGTCGTAAGGTCATTTGATGCATCCGTGTCCCAGCCGGAAAAAGTTACCGTATTACCTGAAGATATTGTCAGGTTTGCTCCCGAGAGCGATAGGGTCTGCAATTCATTGGTGTTGCTGAGATCTCCAGTATTGGTTATAACCAGCGTGTCACCGGTGAGGGACAGAGAAATCCCTACACCCGCCTTAACTCCAGCGTCGTTGGAAGTCCCCTCTATATCTATCAAATACGGACCCGAACCCGACCACGAAAGCGTCTGGTCATCGGTGCCGGTGTTGTCCGCCGAATTCACCCACGCACTCCCGTTCCACTTGAGAACCTCACCTGCACTCGGAGAACTCACACTAACATCGGACAAATCATATATATAATTGTCCGAAAGGTCATCCGCCTCGTTGTCAATCTCCACCTTCCAGGTGTTTCCCGCCTCGGTGATAGCGAGGGTATCGGTGAGGTCGGAATATGAGAAAGCCGTTATCACTTCATTTGTGGCGCTTGCGTCCGCATCGTTCACATTGTCCGTCGCAGGCGCCCACACCGTTCCGTTCCATTTGAGGACCTCGCCCGCAGATGCCCCCATCGGGGCAATTTTTGTCCCCGTCACCGCACCATCAGCAAGTTGAGTGCTTCCAATACCCCCTACAGGAACCCTCAACTGGTCCGAGGCTATCTCTATCGTGGTCCCATCAACATTCACCACCAGTTGATCCGAAGAAATACCCAACCCATCGCCGGCGTTCACATCAAGGACAGGGTCAGAGGAAGTCCCGGAATTGGAAAGACCATCACCCGCCGTAACCGAATTCACCCCGGCGGTGCCACCTTCATCATCAGCCCACTGCACCACACCCGACACCACCTTCAGAACCTGCCCCTCGCTTCCACCGGAAGCACTTATTTTGGCGGCAGTAACGGCTTCATCCGCAATTTTGGCGGTGGTAACAGCGTTGTCAGCCAGATAGGAAGTGGTTATTCCCCCGGTGGCAACAGTCACCGGAGAACCCGAGGTTCCATTACCCACCACCGGAGCAGAGGTGTTCACTGTTTGAAGGAAATTGGAATCAACATAATTTTTGGTGGCAGCATCCTGCGCCGCCGTGGGCTCTGCGACATTGACTATACGGGCATTGTTCACATTCACATACCCAAATCCGCCCGCACAGAATGTCGCCGAGCCGTTTATCGTTATATCTCCATTGCCGTCTATATCACCGCTCACCGTCAAATCCTCTCCGATATTGACATCCGGGTCTGAGGCATCACCGTCAAATATCTGACCAGACACATAAAGATTGCCAGAATTTATAATTTCCACATCGCCAGAGAACTCCCCGGCACGGTAGTTGGTGCCATCGTAATAGCCCAATGCTCCCCAAACGGTGGCACTAACATCGCCTCTTACTGCCGCCTGTCCGGCAGACACTCCTCCAGAGACATCGGCATAAACCCGTCCGTTGTTATAAATCTTGACCGCCTCGCCAGCACTGTCAGGATATATATATGTCGCAGTCGCAGTCCACTGAGAACTTCCTCCTCCACCGGTGCCTGTGTCATCGTCCGCAGGAACCCAGGCACTGCCATCCCACTTTAGAACCTGCCCCGCAGAAACCCCCGATGTGCTCACATCCCCAAGGTCGCCGATGGAGTTGTCCGAAAGGTCATCCGCCTCGTTGTCTATGGTGGCGGTCAATGTTCCGCCGCCGTCGGTGAGGCTGAGAGTGTTAGTGCCATCGTCAAACGAAAGTGCAGTATTATACTCGTTCCCGACGACATTGTCGGCGTCGTCAACATCGTCCACGCCATCGGCAAAACCCGCAGGAACGCTGATAAGATTGTCCCAGTGAACCTGCGCACTGCCCGAGGTCTGCAGTTGCAGAGTATCGTAATACGCCTGCAAGGTATCCCAATTTACTGCCCCGATTTCATCATCCGCAGGAACCCAAGCACTGCCATTCCACTTGAGAACCTGCCCCGCAGAAACCCCCGATGTGCTCACATCCCCAAGGTCGTTTACGGAATTGTCCGAAAGGTCGTCCTCTTTGACCGGGATATTCACAGCAAAGGAACTTCCCACGCTTTGAGTGAGGCGAAGAGTGTCGTCAGAACCAAAACTGAGTGTCAATACCTGCCCCGCACCGCCTGCCACCGAGTCCGCTATATTCGCCCTGAAAGCATACGCCACCGCCGATAAGGGAATTCGGGGTGTCAGCACATCCGAACCCACCTGTATCTCCAGATAATACTGTCCATCAAAGGGCAAATTTATAGGATCCGTCTCCCCCAGCAATACATTGAAAAGCCCCTTCATCACAGGCACCGAGGAATGGCTCTCCGACCACAGCAGGGTGCCCCCACTCGCCGCATCATATATCCGGAATTCCATATTGTAATACCCATTAAGGGCTACCCCGCTCGCATCCGTCAATTTGCCTTGATAATTGATTGTGGAAGGAACACCAAAAACCACTGACACCATCAAAGCAACCAGCAAAATCCTCCTCATAATAAATCCCCCCTCTTCGGTAGTTTAACATTTGATAGTTGCAGTTTAAAAAATTAAATTCAATTTGTCAACTTGTTTTGAAAAATTTCCTTAAAATTTTTTAGGCGGCATCTACCGGCAGGCGAGAAACTTACGAAAATTAAC
>JAMOPH010000399.1 GCA_027064665.1 bacterium
GGAGTTGACGGTTGATGCGCCGGAAAATCTCCCCCGCGGCGCGACACAGATTGCCCTAAATATATCCTCTGCCGGGAATCCCGTGGATTCGGCGCTGGTATCGGTGTGGTTCTTTGACGGCGACCCAATAACGATTTTCTCCGCCGGCGATGGTTCGGCGGTCGTGCCGCTTCCCGCAGAGCAGGCCCTTGCCGCAGACAGTTTCTCTCTGGTGGTGTCCAAGCCGGACTATGCGCCGTTTAAGACGGTAGTGCACATCTCCGGGGAGAGCCGCACCGCTCTGGCGGGATGCATTTTGCTGGACAGCACCACCGACTCAACCAACGGCAACGGCGACGGTTTCCCCTCCCCCGGCGAGACAATAGCGCTGGTGCCAGAGGTGGCTAACATCTCCGGCGAGGACCTCCCGGACATCACCGTAAAAATTCTCCCCGACACTATGTTTGAGATTGTGGACTCCGTCTCGGCGATTGCAGAAATCCCCGCTGGCGACACGGTCTCCGGCGATGCGGTTATAATTGCCCTTTCTCACGAAATTCCCGACAGTTTCCAGATGGGGGTCCGATTTGCCATATCTTACGGCGCCGGGACAGACACGGCGGCATATTTGCTCAACATCCGTGCGCCGCTTTTGAAAATAGAGGGGATCACGCCGGCGGGCGACAGCATTCTCTCGCCGGGCGAGACCTCGGAAATCCTGATGCGCATAAAGAACATCGGCTCGGTGCCCACCCACGACGGCGAACTGCATCTGTCGGGCGGGATAAGGGTTCTGCCCGTCTCCGACGGCACAATTCCCGCAATTCCGCCGGACAGCGAAGGGGTCTCGGTGGGAATATCTGTTTCTGCCGACGACGGCTTAATCAACGGAATTGTGGACCATCTGACGCTGGAGTTTGACGATGGATTTTACCGCCAGCGGTTGGAACTTCCCATCACGGTGGGGGAGATAACCAGTTCCACCTTCGGCGGACCGGATATAAGGGGATACTACTGCTATGACAACACGGACATAGAGTCCGGGCGGGCGCCGGAATACGAGTGGATTGAGATTTCGCCGTATGAGGGCGGCGACGGAACCGACCTCAACCTCGGCGACGACGAGACCGCCAACATCCCGCTTCCGTTCACCTTCAATTACTACGGCATCAACTACGACACCATCGGCGTGTGTTCCAACGGCTGGATAGGGCTTGGCGCCATAGAGACCTGGATTTTCAACAACTTTTACAACCGTCCGCTGCCGGACCCCTCCGGACCGTGGGGTATGATATGCCCGTTCTGGGATGACCTTGATCCATCTGTGGTTGAGGGGGATGGCGTTTTCTACAAATACATTGAGGACCGGCACATTTTCGTGATAGAGTGGCACACGGTCAACGCCCACGACAGGACGACCGTGGAGTGGTTTGAGGTGATTCTGCGGGACCCGGCGTATTATCCTGCGCCGGCGGATGTGGGCGAGATATTGTTCCAGTATCGTGAAATCGCCGATGTGGACTCCCTTGAGGGCGACCCGAACTCGCTGGCGGAATACTCCACGATAGGCATTGAAGACCCGACACAGAGCGTGGCGATACAATACAAGTTCTGCGGGGAACTGGCGCCCCACGCCGCAGAGATTGAGCCGGGAAGAGCAATCCTGTTCACCACCAATCCGCCGACTGCGGTGGACACCTCCGAAATTCATTCTGCCCCCAAGCCGAAAAAATTTGACCTGTCTGCGGCGCCAAATCCGTTCAATTCGGCGCAAAGAATTTCCATATCTCTGCCGGAGAACTCTCATCTGCGGGTGGAGATAACTGACCTTGCCGGGCGGGTGGTGCGTGTGCTGTACGATGGCACACATCCCGCCGGCGAAAGGCAGATTGTGTGGGACGGCAAGTCCGGGGGCGGTGTCCCGCTCTCGTCGGGAATCTATCTCATAAGGGCGAAAACCGACAATCACTCCATAACCCGCAAGACCGTGCTGATTAAATAAAAAAACCGCATCCTTTCACAGGATGCGGCTTGGCAACTGGGTTTATGAGGTTGCTTCTGGTGTGGGGGTTATCCGTTTGAAGCCTTGCGCTTTCTCAGAAATGCGGGGACATCGTAGTCGTCGGGGCTGAAATCCAAAAGTCCTGCAGAGGATTCCTGCGGTGCAGATTCCACCTCTGGTGGTGTTTCATTCACCGGTGCAGGCTTAGGCTGAGTCTCAACAGGCTCTTCAGGAGAGATGAATGTCGGGCTGTAATTTTCGCGCGGTGCGTCGTAGGATTCGCGGTGTCTTCTCTCGGCGGGCTCGGCATAGCGGCGGGCATAGACCTCCTGACGGCGCACCGGCTCACTCTCGGAATACCCCGATGAGAATATATCCTCCTGGCGCGGCTGGGCGATTCTTTCGGCGATACTTCTGGGGGTAGCCCGAACCTGCCTCTGCTTGCGCTGGAACCCCGCGGCGATGACGGTGACCTTGACACGGTCGGTCATCTCCTCGTCAATAATCACGCCGAACTTTATATCGGCGTCGGGACCCGCGCGGTCGGAGATGAGGTTTGCGGCATCGGCGGCATCGGGCAGGGAGAGATTTGGTCCGCCGGTGATGTTGATGAGAACGCCCTTGGCGCCGGTAATCTGGATGTCATCCAGCAGGGGGCAGGTGATGGCGCGGTTTGCCGCCTCCACAGGACCTTCCTCCAGCGTGGCAATCCCGGTGCCCATAATGGCATCGCCGCCGCGGTCCTTGAGAATTGACCGCACATCGGAGAAATCAAGATTGATGTAGCCCGGCTTGGTTATCAATTCGGAAATCCCCTGCGTGGCGTTGAGTAAAACCTCATCAGCCTTCTGGAACGCCTCAATGAATGTGGTCTGCCGCTCAACGATGGACAGGAGTTTCTCGTTGGGGATGACGATAAGCGTGTCCACGATGGACTTGAGGTTTTCAATTCCGCGTTCGGCGTTCTCAAGGCGTTTGCGCCCCTCAAAGTTGAAGGGCTTTGTCACCACCGCGACGGTGAGGATATCCATCTCCTTGGCGATTTTGGCGATGACAGGTGATGCACCGGTTCCGGTGCCGCCGCCCATTCCCGCGGTGATAAAGAGCATATCCACGCCCTCAAGGTGCTCGGCGATGATGTCGCGGTCTTCTTCTGCGGCTTTCTGCCCGATTTCGGGGTCACCGCCGGCACCCAGCCCGCGGGTCAGTTGCTTGCCGATGCAGATTTTCACCGGGGCGGCACTGCGGGCGAGCACCTGGTTGTCCGTGTTGACAACCACAAAATCCACCTCGCTCAATCCCGCAGCAATCATTCTGTTGACCGCATTGACCCCCGCACCACCGACGCCGATCACCATCAGCCGCGCCGGCGACGCCAACTGCTCCTCAACATCCTGTGCTAACTCAAATACCATCTCACACCTCCATTTTATTTAGTTAGTTTTTCAAACCCTTATAATTGCCGCAGTATCCACCTTTTTATCCTGTCCCAGAAAGCGGGAATTTTGCCCTTTTTTGCCTCCACCTGCTCGTAAAGTCTTTTTCTCTCAAACGAGATGTTCAAAGTTCCCCAGACTGTATGGAAATCCGGGGTGTTCATACCGTCCGGGATGGGCATAACATCGCCGGGAAGCCCGACTCTGGCGGGCGCCTTGACCACTTTCTCCACCAAATCCACTATGTGCGGCGTGATAGATGTCCCGCCGGTGAGCACAATCCCGGCAGAATAATCGTCGCCTGTGGGATCTATTCCGCTCTGGACAAGGGAATCTTTCGCCATAGAGATTATCTCCTCTAATCGGGCTTCCATAATCATCGCCACGAACGAGCGGTCAACGATTCGCGGCTCTCTGCCACCTATTCCGGGAAGTTCAACCTTCTGGTCGGCGGGCACCAACTGCTCAACTGCGCATCCGTGCTCAATTTTGACCTTCTCCGCCTCCTTCCGCGGGAGTTTGAGTCCCACCATAAGGTCGTGGGTGACGCTCTCGCCGGCGTAGGGTATGGTGAAAATTGCGGTCGGGCGCCTGTTCTTGTAGGCGACCACATCCGTGGTGCCCGCACCGATATCAATCATCACCGCGCCTAATTCCTTCTCCTCCTCGGTGAGTATCGCGCGGGCAGAACCGACTGGCGACGCCACAACATCGGTCACCTCAAGGTCAAGTTCCTCCATAACGCGCATAAGATTTGCCACGGCGGCGGAATCCGCGACGAACAGAAACAGGTCGCACTCCACCTTTGACGCCGCCATACCGATGGGGTCATCAACGCCGGGGTTGCCGTCAACCACGAAATCCGCGACGGCGTAATCAACCACCTGCTTGTCCTCGGGGAGTGCGATGCTTTTGCCCGCCTCAATCGCCCGGACGATATCTGTGGGAGACACAGTGCCGCGGTCCTTGGGCACCGGGGCAATGCCGTGCCCTTTTATGATTTTGGTCGGATATCCGCCGAACGCCACGCTGACCTTTTTGACCTTCAACTGCGCCTGCTTTTCGGCAATTTTGAGGGCGGAAATCACCCCCTGTTCCGCCTTGTGGATATTGACCACCGTTCCGCGCACGACCCCCTCCACCGGAGCGATGCCGAACCCGCGCACGACAAGTCCTTCGGCGGTGTTCTCCGCTATAACAACCGCCACCTTGGCGGTGCCTATATCTATGCTCGCTAAAATCTCATCCATTTTCGGTCTCCGCGTTCTTTTTGTCCTCCGACATCTTCGGCTTGAACCGGACAATCCCCTGCCCCGGGAAACGAAGGTCTATCTCATACGGCGAAATTGTGTCAGTGTCCAAATTCGCTATTATCACGCCCAGTTTCTCAAGTTCTGCCGGGTCGTCAGACATTTTCACCTCAATCCCGCTGCCCACCAGAACCAGACTGAACTGCCCTGCCTCGGGCGAGGAAATCTCGGATATCCGGTCAAGGAAATCGGGGTCGGTCTCGGCAATTCTGTTCAAAAACGCCACACTTCTGACCACCGAGGAATCCACCACAGGGCGATACGGCAAAGGCGAATAGTTTTCCGCCACATTGATGACCGGCAGACTCGCCACCCTGCGGGGGTCGTCAATCGGGATAGCCACGCCATCCCGGGAAACTCCCCATAGGGTTCCGCAGTTGAGGAGATACACCGGCTTTTTCTCGTGAACCCAGATTATCACGCCGTCGGGGAAACTTCTGCGCACCGAGACAGAATCAATGCGACCATCGGCGGCAAGACGCCTTTCCGCCGCCGCAGTGGAAATCAAAAGCAGATTATCCCCCCGGGAAAACGGCAGTTTTTTGAGGACATCGTCCTCTGTGAGGTTCTCAAGCCCGTAAATCTCAATTCGCCTGAGCGCCAGAGTGGGGCTGGTCAGAACCCACACTGTCCCCATACACGCAAGGGCAAACACCACAAGGGCGATATGTATCATCCTCTTTTTCATATCTCCTCGTCAAACCCGAGGGTTTTTATCTCAAGTTCTAATTCAACACCGAATTTTTTGAACACGGTCTGGCGGATGTGCCTTATAATCGCCACGACATCGCTGGCTTTTGCGCCGCCGCGGTTGATTATGAAATTTGCGTGCACCTCGGAAACCTGCGCCCCGCCGACGGAGTATCCCTTGAGTCCGCACTCATCAATCAGTTTTCCGGCGTGCATCCCCGGCGGATTTTTGAACACGCATCCCGCGGAGCGCTCGTTCACCGGCTGGGTTTTCGCGCGCCGGGAAAGATACTCGGTAATCTCCGACCTTATTTTTTCCGGCTCCTTCTTCACAAGTTGCGCCTCGGCGGCGACTATGAGGGTGCCCTCCGGGATTTTCGCCCCCCGATAGTCCGGGGCAAGTTCCTCCGCGCTGAGGCGGACATATCCCTGTTGCGGCACCAGAAGTTC